>JBAXFZ010000229.1:0-6787 GCA_037139685.1 Bacteroidota bacterium | reverse complement strand
GTACCTGCACACAGTTTATGTCGAGTGTTCATGGTTCACAAAGGGGAGTTCGGTCTACCAGCTGTTTTATGATTCGAAACACCTCATCAGGGGAGGGATCCGCGTCACCGCCGATCTCGACTACCTGCCGGAGCGGGCGCTTGACTTTTACGGATTCAACGGTTACGAGTCAAATTACCGGTCATCACTGACAACCCAGGGGGCCGGTGATTATATTTCAAGGGTTTTTTACAAGATGGACCGGAAGATGTACCGGGTCATGGCTGATTTCCAGGGACCGATCGTGGGCCAGAAACTGCGGTGGCTGGCCGGGATCAACGTCATCGGGATCGGTACGGGAACAGTCGACATAAACCGCATGAACAAAGGTAAGAAGGCGGGTGACAAACTCCCTGATACCGCTTTGCTCTGGGATAGGTACGTACTGTATGGATTGATCCGGCCGGAGGAGAAGAACGGCGGCGTGGTGACTTACATCAAAACCGGGCTGGTTTATGATACCCGCGACAATGAAGCGGCTCCAAACAGGGGGTTGTGGTCGGAAATCATGTTGCTGAGTGCCCCGGCCCTTCTGGGGAACCATCCCTACGCTTTTATCAAGCTTGCAGTCACTCACAGGCAGTATATCTCAGTTGTAAAGAAGAGGCTTGTTGCCGCATACCAGCTGAGTTACCAGGGCTCCATCGCGGGAACGACGCCCTATTATATCCTGCCATATATTTACAGTTCCTACTGCCTGACGACGAAACCCGACGGACTGGGAGGTGCCAGGACCATGAGGGGGGTGCTGCGCGACCGCATAACCGGAGATGGGGTGGGATTCGGTACTGCCGAGCTGCGCTGGAAGTTCTTTAAATCGGTGGTCATGAAACAAAACCTCTATCTTGGCCTTACGGCTTTTCTCGACGGCGGGATGGTTGTGCAGGATCATAAAATTCCGACTGGCCAGGTTCCCGATGCCCTGAAGAGCTTCTATTTTAACCAGGCAGCCGACAAACTCCACCTTTCAACAGGACTGGGCCTGAGGATCGCCATAAACGATAACTTCATCATTACGGCCGACTGGGGAATGGCTTTGAATAAGCAGGATGGGATAAACGGGTTGTACCTCGGGATCGGCAATAACTTCTAGCCATGAAATTCTTCGTAATTTTGTCAAAAAAAATTGGGCATCTCCGGTAAAAAGTTTTTAAAGACGCCAGCCTGGCTTCCGCAGTTCATACGATACCTCGCGCTCGGGATTGCAGGTTTTATATTATTGACCTTCATGTTCCGGACACCGCTGGCCGTGTGGTACCTCCATAACCGGATTAACAGGTTTAACAGGGAGGGCCAGGCCACCCTGGCCATATCAGCCATCAGGATAGAGGGACTGGCCTCAGTCCTTATCGCAGGCATCAGCCTCAAACCAGGAAGCGGGGACACCCTGCTGAAGATCGATTCAGTATATGCCTCAGTCGGGATCCTGAAATTGCTGGCAGGCCGAGTGGTATTGCACGATGTGAGGCTTATCAATACGGCCGTGTTACTTGAAAGCCACGACAGTGTCACAAATTTCAGGTTCCTGCTCCACACCGGCAGGCGCCCGGCAGATTCTGCCGCTGCCCCCTCCAGCTATGCTTCATCGGTTGACCGGCTGATGGGCTTTATCTTTGACAAGATTCCGCGTTCACTCGATATCCGGAATTTCAACCTTGCCAGTATTTCCTCAGGGCACCGCCTTGGTTTTCACCTGGACCAGTTCACCCTTGCCGACCATTATTTCAGGTCGGCCGCGGTAGTCATGGAAGATTCTGCGGCAGCCCGGTGGATTATGGCAGGTAAGATGGACAACAGCAACAGGATGGCGGAGTTTCGCCTCTATTCAGCTGATAGCGGTAAGGTTGCCATCCCCTTTATCAGTTACAAATGGCAGGCCCTGGTTGAATTCGACACCCTTGCATTCAGCATAACAGCCCGCGAGAGCAGCAGCGATCTGTCCCAGATAAGCGGTTTCGCATCGGTTCGCGGCCTGAGTGTGGATCACCGCAAGATAGCAGCCGGGGCGATCACATTCGACAAGCTGTCGATCAACTACACGCTCAATATCGGCCGTGATTATGCCGAACTCGACAGTGCAACCCGGATCACCTTTAACAAAATCGACTTTCATCCCTACCTGAAATACCAGCTGCGGCCTGTGAAAAAGGTCACCTTCAGGATCAACAAGCCGCAGTTCCCCGCACAGGATCTCTTCTCATCATTTCCGCCGGGACTCTTTACAAACCTCGACGGCATCAGGGTAAAGGGAAACCTCGCGTGGCATCTCGGTTTCTTTGTCGATCTAACCGATCCGGATTCCCTGCAGTTTGATACCTCTCTCGACCGCTGCCAGTTCAGTGTATTGTCTTACGGGAATGCCGACCTGACAAGAATCAACGAACCATTCGTATATACTGCCTATGATAAGGACCAGCCCGTTAGAACATTTGTGGTCGGACCTGAAAATCCCGGTTTCAGGCCCCTTGATCATATCTCGCCATTCCTCCAAACGGCCGTACTTACCTCGGAGGATGGCTCATTTTACCAGCACCGGGGGTTCCTTCCCGACGCCTTCCGCGAATCCATCATCACCAACATAAAGGAGCGGCGGTTCGCCCGGGGGGGAAGTACCATCAGCATGCAGCTGGTGAAGAATGTCTTCCTCAGCCGGAATAAAACCATCGCCCGTAAACTGGAGGAGGCGCTGATCGTATGGCTTATAGAGAACCAGGGACTGAGCACAAAGGAGCGGATGTATGAAGTTTACCTGAACCTGATCGAATGGGGACCGATGATCTATGGAGCCAACGAGGCATCCCGGTTTTATTTTAACAAGGATGCCTCGAAACTTACCCTGGCGGAGGCCATCTTTATGGCATCCATCATCCCCCGTCCGAAATGGTTTAAATATTCATTCGACCCCGGTGGACATCTGCGCGAATCGAATGCCGGATTCTACCGCCTTGTTTCTGAAAAAATGCTGAACAAAAGGTGGATTTCCCAGTCTGATGCCGATAAACTGATCCCCGATGTCGAACTGAAGGGGCCGGCTAAATACCTGCTGAAAAAGGGAGATTCCATCCCGGCTGACACTCTTGGGTTGCAGAACCCTGACTAGGAGTTTACCCTGCACTCTTCGGGTTGACGCTGCAGGGAGGTAACGGTTTGTATTCCGGGAAGATCACAGTTTTACAGCTGATAAATTCCACCGTTTTTTAAAGTACAGCGCCAGGTTGACAAGGGCGATCATCACCGGCACCTCCACAAGCGGGCCGATCACGGCTGCAAAGGCCTCCCCGGAATTGATGCCGAATACGGCAATAGCCACGGCAATGGCAAGTTCGAAATTGTTGCTGGCCGCGGTAAAGGAGAGGGTGGCCGATTGTTCGTAGGTTGCCCCGGCCCTCTTGCTCATATAGAAGGAGATAAGGAACATGATCACAAAATAGATGCACAGCGGGATGGCAATCCGCACCACATCCAGCGGGATTTTAACAATATATTCACCTTTCAGGGAAAACATTACCAGGATTGTAAACAGGAGTGCAAACAGCGTTAGCGGACTGATCCGGGGGATAAATTTCGTGTGGTACCATACCTTGTTTTTCAAACGGACCAGGATGAAACGTGTCAGGAAGCCTGCAAGGAAGGGAATTCCAAGATAGATAAAGACACTCTGGGCAATCTGTTTAATGGTGATGGCTGCCACAGCGTGGTTGGTCGGAAGTCCGAGCCAGGCCGGGAGTAAGGCGATAAACAGCCAGGCATAAACCGAAAACAGCAGTACCTGGATGATGGAGTTAAAGGCAACCAGCCCGGCGCAATATTCGGTGTCGCCTTTTGCCAGTTCGTTCCACACGATCACCATGGCGATGCACCTGGCCAGCCCGATAAGGATCAGGCCGTACATGTAGTCGATGTTGAACTGAAGGAAGATGACGGCCAGCAGGAACATCAGGATGGGGCCGATAAACCAGTTCTGTGCCATGGATAATCCAAGGATCCTGGTGTTTTTAAACACATCGCCCAGCTCTTCATACTTGACCTTGGCCAGCGGCGGATACATCATAACGATAAGCCCGATGGCAATGGGGATGTTGGTGGTGCCCGACGACATGGCATTCCAGAACCCGGCAATGCCGGGGAAAAACCATCCCCAGAAGACCCCGAGGGCCATGGCGGAAAAAATCCAGAGTGTCAGGTAACGGTCGAGAAAATTGAGTCTGGTTTTCATAAAAGGGATTTGAAGATTTGAAAATAATAAAGGATTACTGGAGATAACATTATGTTTTATGGTGCCGGTTTCTAACAGCAGCCTCCTGAATCGCAATCACATGTCGGTTCAGTTCCGCGAAGCAGTCCATTGATAATCCCGGATGCGCACCCGACGCCGGAGCGCACCCTGATTGCATTTTCTGAACAGTTTTTTTCGCAGGCGCCGCACTCCATGCAGAGATCCCTGCTGACGATCATGGCCTTCCCCGTTTCGACCACAAACACCCCGTGAGGGCAAACAATGGTGCACATCCTGCATCCGTTACACTTATCCCTGTCGAGTTCCAGGGTGACAACATCTCGGAGATAGACAAATCCGTTCATCACAGGATAAATTTTGAAACAAGCCAGCCGGTCACACCAGCTGCGGCCATCCCGATTTGCAGGGGCAACGCGGTTTTCATCTCCTTCTGCACTCCCGACAGCGAGGTAAATGTCGAGGTTCCCGTGAAGGTCATGGCGGTGAAGGATGAAATCGCGCCGATCATCAGGAACCATGAAATAATCCCGGGGATATTCGGTCCCAGGAGATGGAACAAGAGGAGCGGGATGGCGGCAAGGCAGCCAATGGCCAATCCCTTAAGCGAAAACCTCCGGAAGGGGATCCAGGGTAAAAGTACAGGGGTGAACACGCACCCGGCAACATAGGCCGTTAACAGGTTGAAAATGGCTGCCAGTCCATCCCCGAATGCCTTATCCACTGAATAACCCCAGGGATACAAACCCGAAAGGACCAGGAACAGCGCCGGGATGAGCAGCAGGTAATAACCCCCGTTGGCAAGCTCCACAGGGATGAGCTTAAGCCGCTCGCGCAAAGGGAACCTCACGGTTCTCATCTCCTTTGTGGCTTTGAGCCCTGCCCGTATGAAGGCGGGAATATCTGAGGCTTTTACAGGTCCATAAATAACAGTAAAGCCGGTTTGCTGCCTGACCTCGTGTGCGGATACCCCGACGGCTCCCAGCTGAGGCACGATGATTTTATGATGCGAGACAATTTTTTCGAGCCCTGTAAGGTTAATCATCCTGGCCACCTCTTTTGTGGAAAAGGTCCCTTTGCCGGCGGCGCACCACACATTGACCCCCCTGGTGTCGAGAACCAGCAGCCATCCATCCATCCCTGACAGGGCGCGCCTGACGTGATCAAAGGTCAGTTTGAAATTGGCGGTAACAAAAACAAGGGAATCGGGTCCCGGAGATCCGGCGGCATACAGCCCCGGGTCTACCCTGTAGTTCATCCGGCCAACCGACCAGCGGACTTTCAGTGTGCTGAACAAATCAGGGAGGCTCCGGGTGGTTGAAATCCTGGGGATGGCCCCTGCAGGGGAATCCATGTATCCGGTGATAAAATCTGCATTCATGGTAAACTATAGTGAGAGGAGGAAGTAGAATCCCAGGATGACCAGTGCGATTCCGCCGGCATATTTGACAACTGTACCAACCACAGTAAGGGTTTTGGAAAGTTTTCCAACGCCAAGGCTCAGCCCGACCATCATGGCCGCCAGGGGAAACCCGTATCCCATGGCAAATGAGGTGAGCATCATCAGTCCCCAGGTGGCGCTTCCTTTAACAAATGATGCAGCCAGGATGACCGGGAACAGCGGGTTGCAGCAGGAATTCAGGGCGCTCGACAACCCCCCGATCGCCAGTCCGAAGAGGATGGCAGAAAAGATGGTTTGCTTCTTATCCCCGGGTTTGATTGAAATGCCTGGCATGCTGAATGGCAGCAGCTCCATCGAATATAAACCGAAGAAGATGGCAATCACTCCGGCTGCGATTTTCCACCAGTTTCCGAATGAGCTGCTGATCCACTGGCCGGCATAGCCAAACAGGGCCCCTATAAGGGCCATCGAAACGATACCGCCTGCCAGGAAGGCCAGTCCCCGTATGATAACGGTCTTTGTCTTCCCGTCGGAGGAACTTGCCCCCGAATAACCTGCAACAACACCTATGATGGCAAAATTGCAGCCGCAGGTCACCACGCTTATCATCCCCATCACGAAGACGGCAACCAGCACGGTAACGGTCGCATGGTCACTGGCTAAAACCTGGGTTATCCATGTGTTCATAAGATCAGTTTTTTGGACAGCATGAAGACCCTTTGGTCGTATCGCAGGTTTTGGTCTTGGTGGTATCGCAGCATGACGAACCCGGTTTGCATTGCGTATCCTTTCCGGCAACAGGCGCCGGTTTGCTGATAAGTTTCACAGTAATAATCCCGGCTGCTGCCAGCAGGATGACCGCAAAAACTATTTTCCTGAAAAGATTGCTTTTCTTAGGCTTGCAATTGCCGTCTTCACAACCGCAATCATGCTGATTCCCTGAATTTTCAGGCTGATCCATGCCATTTTTGTTTTCTTCCATTTTGCTGATTATTAATATTGTTCATGACTCACTCAAACCATTTCAATTTTTCCGGGGATCTGTGATATTTTCGCCATTTACTCACAATCATATTTATTTTTTCCGGGTGTTCGTGATTGCTTCGCAATTC
>JBAXFZ010000228.1:0-6791 GCA_037139685.1 Bacteroidota bacterium | reverse complement strand
AGCATAACTGGTACGACTGCAATCCGAATCCCGATGCATGCCAGCCACAGAACGGGACCTGGTATTATAACCGCGCTGGATGGTGCCCTGGTGCCATAGCACAATGGTATGACTACAATATGACGCCCTACGTTGCAGGGCACAATGTGGAGCTGAAATATGTGTTTTATGAAAACTATGTTGATCTTTGCCATCCAAACAATCCCAGTTGCGTAACCGGGGTTACATGCACCGATTGCTCCGACGGGTTTAACCCATTCCTGGATGTAGCCTGCAACCTGGTGGTCTTTTCAAATAACCCGGTACTGACCGGAAAGTTTGACGGACATTCAACGCAGTACGGTTTCAGCGTGAGGCCGAACCCCGCCAGTACGAGCGTGGAAATATACGCCTACGGATCCCCTGCCGGTCAGTCCGAGCCGATCCGGATGCTCACCATTACGGGTACCCAGGTTGACCAGTATCCGTGGGACGGAAAATCTGTAAAGATTGACATTTCACATTATTCAAGGGGCCTGTATATTGTGAAGATTCCAACACCCGATGGATGGGAGATGAAAAAGCTCCTGATTAACTAACCATGCGAAAGACTCTTATAAGCCTGTCATTCATTCTCCCGCTATTGACGGTCAACCTGTATTCCCAGACGGCAAAACCGGGAGAAACGCTCACCATCCATGTATCCGGGTTCGAAAAACATGCGGGACAGGTCCTTGTGTGCCTGTACCGCAAAGGAGACAAGGTGCCGATGAAACCGTTCATGCAGGTAAAAGGGGAGATTATCAATAAAGCATCGGACATTATCATTCCCGGTATACCCTACGGCGAATATGCGGCAATCGTGGTGCATGACCTGAATTCAAACGGCAGGATAGACCATAAGTGGGGTATCCCGGCCGAACCCATGGGTTATACAAACAACTGGAAACTGGGCCTTTTTTCCGGCATGCCTACCTTTGAAAAGCTGAAATTTATTTTTTCAGCGACCAGAAGCACCATCGTTGTAAAGATGGACGAATAGCCTGTTCCGGCAATGTAATCCTTTCTAAGCCAGGGTAACAGGGACGACGGACAACCTGTTTGGGGGAGTGCCCCGTGCTGATTTATGAAAAAAAATCCATAATTTCATAGGGTATTTTCATCCAGGGGTATCTTACAGGTATAATCCCTTACAAAATTTAACCTGTAAAACAATCAGCCATGAGAACATTCAAAATCAACCTGCTTCGTACGGGCATCCTGTTACTGCTTTTTGCCGCATGTGGCTTAACCATGGGCCAAAATACATTTGTCACCATTAACGGGGTGCTGAAAGATGCCAAAACAGGTGAAAAAATTCGCTACGCCACCATTGCCGTTCCCAATACAGGCATCGGAACTGTTACAAATTCCGACGGTGAGTTTACCCTGAAGGTAAACAACTCGCTCCATGCCGAATACTTTGAGGTATCTCACATGAGCTATGCCACTGCAAAGTATAAAATCAGCGATGCGGTTGGAAAGGACCAGGCCTACTATCTTGATCTCCAGCCGATCATGCTGAAGGAGATATCGGTCATCCCGGGAGATGCACGCGAGGTTGTGGAGATGGCGATCCGGAATATCGGCAGGAATTACAGTGAAGTGCCCAACATGATGACCGGTTTCTACCGTGAGTCGATCAGGCAGCGCCGCGATTATCTCTCGATCGCCGAAGCGGTTGTCGATATTTACAAGGCCCCCTATTCGGGTTACCAGATCGACCAGGTGAAAATTTACAAGGGGCGCAAGGGCTCAAATGTTAAAAAGACCGACACCCTGATGGTGCAGCTGCAGGGCGGCCCGAATGTCTCGATGCTGCTCGACATTGTTAAGAATACCGATCTCAGCATCGCCCTCGATAACCTGAACAATTACCAGTTCGAATTCGGTTCTGTGGTCACAATTGACAATAAGCTGAACTGGGTTATCAACTTCTCGCCTGCTGTTGAAATCGAGGAACCTCTTTATTTTGGAAAGCTCTGCATTTCACAGGATAATTTTGCCATCACCCGTGCCGAATTCAGCCTCGATCTCAGGGATGAAGGCAAGGCTTCACGCGTATTCATCCAGAAAAAACCGATGGGATTGCATTTTAAACCGACCTCAACCAGTTACCTGGTAACCTATAAGGAACAAAAAGGCAAATATTTCCTCAACTATGTGCGTGTCGACCTGAAATTCACATGCGACTGGAAACGCCGGCTCTTTAAAAACCACTACACCGTGATGTCGGAGGTGGCCATTACAGACAGGAGGGAGGATAGTATCGTTAAATTTGCCAACCAGGATGTCTTCCGGAAAAACATGGTGTTTACCGAAAAGGTGCAGGCTTTTGCAGATGTTGACTTCTGGGGCGAATACAATATCATCGAGCCTGAAATTTCAATCGAGAATGCCATCAAGAAGATATCGAAAAGCCTGAAAAAATAAGCATACCCCTCCCTTATGAACCTTACTGATTTCTATATACAAAAGAAGATACAGGGTGGCGACATCGGGGAATTTGAACGTCTTTTCAACAAATACTACAGCCCGCTTTGCCGTCATGCGGATAAAATCCTGAAGGATATGGATGCTGCGGAAGATCTGGTACAGGAGTTTTTCTACAATTTCTGGAAAAACAGGGAAACCTTCAGTCCCAAGCTCTCACTGAACGCCTACCTGCACCAGTCGATCCATAACAATGCGCTTCATTACCTTGAACACCTTGCCGTCAGGAGAAGCTATGCTGCCCATGTTTCCGGTGAATTCCGGGAGAGCGGCCCGGCCCAGGTACAAACTTCAGTTGAGATGGGTGACCTGGACAATATCATAAGCGCAACGTTAAAGAAAATGCCTGAACGGTGCTCACGCATTTTCCGGATGAACAGGTTCGAAGGGATGAAATACCGTGAAATTGCCATCCTGCTCTCCGTTTCGGTGAAAACCGTCGAGGCGGACATGGGAAAAGCACTGCAGTTGTTCAGAAAATCATTGAAAGAGTATACCAGGGAAGGAGTATCATGAAAACAGAAAAAACCAGCCGGCCTGATGCCGGATTACTCGCAAAATACCTGAGCGGTGAGATGACAGGGGAGGAGGCTTCGGCTTTTGAAGAGGAGATTGCCGTTTCGGACGGGGATAAAACCAGGATTGAAAAATTGAAAAAACAATGGTCGGCCATGAATCGAAGCAGGGCTGCAAAATCACCGCATACGCATGCAGCCTGGGATAAACTGCATGATCGCCTGCAGGAGGAGAACCTGATCCCGGCACAGCCTGCTGATGCAGCAACCAAAGGGTTTGTATTTCCGCTTCTGAAAATAGCGGCTGCGTTATTGTTCCTGCTTGGCATCGCTGCAGTTGCGTATTTCAGTGTGAACCGCAGGCCGGCGGTTGAAATGGTCCGGCTCAATACAGGCGCGGGCGATAACACCCTCGTTAAGACCCTTGCCGATGGCTCGGTCATCTATATTGCACAGAATTCGCTGTTCTCGTTCCCCGAGGAATTTAAACCCGGATCGCGCAATGTTGAGCTGAAAGGGGAGGCCTTCTTCGATATTGCCCCAAACCCCGCAAAACCCTTTATCATTGAAACGGACAGGGCGCTGATAGAGGTGCTGGGCACGGCTTTCAATGTGAAAACACACAACGGGAATGGCTTCGAACTCTTCGTAAACCGGGGAAAAGTGAAGGTGACGCTTAAAAGTGACCTGTCGAAAAGCGAACTGGTAGTTGCCGGAGAAAAGATATCGACGATTCAAAACAGCCTGGTTAAGTCGAAATTCCCTCCAAACGAATCCCCCGCCTGGTTTAAACAGCGCATGCATTTCAAGGATGAACCGCTCCGGCAGATAATAAATGTGCTGAATCGGAATTTCAATACTAACTTTGTGCTGGCAGACAGCGAAACCGGGAAACATAAGATGACCGTTACTTTCGACAACGAAACTGCCGCCACAATGAATGAGCTAATTTGTGTGACCCTGAACCTGAAAAGCCAAACCATCCATGGGGCCGTTGTATTTTTCGAAAATAGGGAAAGCGCAAAACATCAATAGGTTTTGCAATTACCGCCAATGGCGTTGCTTTTTTAAATCCTCTCTTTTCACTGCAGGCCTTCTCCTGTTTTTAGTGAATTCCACCTCCGGGCAGGTATCGGTGCTTGATAAAACCATCACCATTCCCCGGCAAAACACAAGCCTTTATGAAGCCCTGAACCTGATATCGCAACATGCCGACTGTCTTTTTATTTATGACAGCGAAAATGTAAAAAGCGATAAACGCGTCAGGCTGCATGCCGACCACCAGCCGCTGAACAAGGTGCTCGACAACATCCTCTCAAGTCCCGGCCTGGCATACAAGGTTCTTGGAAAGCATATCCTGATATACAGGGCGAGAAATGAAGCGCCGCCCCTGAACAGGCTGCAGCCGATTGTCCCTGGAACCGATTTTACCCGGTATGTTGCCGTAAGGGGGCACATATACGACAACCAGAATAAAACGCCAATTCCGTATGCCACCATTGGCATCGTGGAGCAAAATATCGGGACCATCACGAACAGTGATGGTTTTTTTACGCTTAAAATCCCCGATTCACTGGCCGGGACCTCCCTCGAAGTGTCACACCTCGGATACATGGGTCAGCACATCCCTGTGCAGCTGCTCAAAGGGCAGCAGGTTGACATCTTTCTCGACCGCAGGGTTATCTCCATCCAGGAGGTCATCATCCGTTATATCGACCCGAATGTTATTATTGAGAAGGCGATGGAACAGCGAAGGGAAAACAATGCCGCTCATCCGGCCTACCTTACAACTTTTTACCGCGAGGGGGTGGAGAAGAACAACCGCTACACAAGCTATTCGGAGGCCGTTTTCAAAGTATACAAAACCCCCTATGATGCCGGCGAATATTCGGAACAGGTGAAGCTGCTGAAGTCGAGAAAAGTCCAGAGTTCAAAACCCTCCGATACGGTTTTCCTGAAACTGAAGGCCGGCGTGCAATCGGCCCTGCAGCTTGATATTGTCAAATATGTCCCGGGTTTCCTCGACCTGTCGCCGCCTGTCGAATACACCTATAAATATTCCGACCTGGTTTCATATAATGCCAGGGATGCCTATGCGATTACCTTTGTTCAGAATGCAGGCCTTAAAAAAGCTCTCTATACCGGGACCGTTTACATCGGGAAGGAGGGTTTTGCCATCCTTGGCGCCGATTTCGAAATAAACCCCGGCTATCTTGATGTTGCCGCCGAAGAGCTGGTTCTGAAGAAAAGCCACAACCTGATTGTCAAATTCAAAAAGATCAATTACTCAGTCAGTTACAGCTCTTTTAACGGCAGGAACTATCTTAGTCATGTTCGCTGCGACATACAGGTAACCACCCGTTTAAGGCACCACCTCTCATCTGACCATTTCAGCACCTTCCTGGAACTTGCCACCTGTCATATCGATACTGCCGGTGTCGTAAAATTTCCGAAACAGGAAACCATAAAGCCCGGGGTTGTATTTGCTGATCAACCATACAGCAGTCATGACGCTTTCTGGGGCGGTTTTAACATCATTATGCCCGAGGCAAGGCTAAGTGAGGCACTGTCGGGGATCATCGGGAAGATTGAGGAGATTGAATAACCACATCCGGCCGGGAAATTATTTTAACTGGTTTCACCGGGGAAAGGCGACCCTAACAAAACCTGAAAGCACCCCGGTGTAATCATCCTTCCTATCTGTTAATAAAAAGGTTACCTTTGTTAGAAACCTAACCGTCATGTTAAAACATTGTACCATTCTCTCCATGTTCCTGGTTGCAATCATCCTTCTTTCATGTAAAAAGAATGAACCGGCAACCGATACAGCAGCCAAAGAAATGAAGGATCTGAAGGTTTCCGGGGGGTTTGACTGGGAAACATCGCGTGATGTAACCTTCCAGGTCGCCTCTGATAATGCGGCCGTGATCAGTATCACCTCGGAAGCATCCGACATACAGTATTACACCGGTTTTTTCAACGGACTTAACGGCCCCTTCACGGTAACGGTAAACATTCCGTCGGTAATCCGCCAGGTGAGGGTAAACGGGATATTGGTTACGATTTCAGGAAATGCCGTATCGGTAAATTTATCGGGACTCCTTAAGGATGGTAAAGTTTACCTGCCCCACGATATTCCAACCCCCGGATTGATCGCTGCATGGCATTTTGATGAAAACGGCGGAACTGTGGCGCATGATTCAGCCGGAGGTCACCACGGGGCCATCACCGGCGCCTCATGGATAAGCGGTATCAGTGGAAAAGCGCTTTTTTTCGACGGTAATACAAGCCAGGTTCAGGTACCCGGTGCAGTATTCAACCCCGTGGGAAACGCTATCAGCTTCTCATGCTGGTTCAGGTTAAACGCAGTTGGAGATAAAGGGACCCTGGTTTTCCAGAACCTCAAATACAGCGTGACCATTGATGCCCAGGGAAGGGTTGTTTTCACACTTTACACACCCGGGTCCAAATCGTTAAATTCCGGTACAAGCAACCGGATCCTCGACACAGACTGGCATCACGTTGCACTGACATATGACGGCACAATCATGAAAATCGTTATTGACGGACTCCTGAGAACCTACACTTCAAATACAGGGAACCTGTTATCTTCCACTGCCGACGTGTACATAGGGAAGCAGCCGACGGCCGGTTCCTTTAAGGGAATCATCGATGAGGTGCTGGTTTACGACAGGGCCCTGACAGATAATGACATCCTCCGGATATTTGGTTCAACGCCGGCTCCCGGCACCGGCAGCGACGTCA
>JBAXFZ010000227.1:0-6814 GCA_037139685.1 Bacteroidota bacterium | reverse complement strand
ACGGGAATTTTCCCTAACAGACAAAAGATGTTCAAAAATTCTGTGTTTTCTCAAAATTCTTCCTAATTTTGTGAACAGTACAAATTAACAAACAGGTAAATATGAAAAGAGCCATTACGATTATCACGGCTTTGCTATTGCCATTCCTGACGATGGCCAGTGAAGCAAATCTTGTAATTCCTGCAGGAATTAGAGACCAGTCAATCCTTTATTGGGGTTTCCTGATCACGTTTGCAGGTTTTATGTTTGGATTATTCCAATTTCTTAAAGTTAAAAAAATCGGCGCCCATAAATCCATGCTGGATGTTGCGCAAGTGATTTTCGAAACAGCAAAGACCTACCTTGTTCAGCAGGGAAAGTTTTTAATGATTCTTTTTGCATTTATCGGCTCGGCCGTTGCTTTTTATTTCGGATGGCTCTCGGATGCCCATTTCGGAATCGGCGGAGTGTTGATGATCCTTGGATGGACCGTGATCGGCATCCTGGGTTCATACAGTGTTGCCTGGTTTGGCATCAGGATGAACACACTGGCCAATGCCCGTATGGCATTTGCCTCGCTGGAAAGAAAACCTATCAAACTGTTGAATATCCCGTTAAATGCAGGGATGAGCATCGGTGTTGTACTGATTTCACTGGAGCTCATCATGATGCTTATCATCCTGATGTTTGTACCCGGCGAATATGCCGGAGCAAGTTTTATCGGGTTTGCCATCGGCGAATCGCTTGGTGCCTCAGCCTTAAGAATTGCAGGCGGTATCTTTACCAAAATTGCCGATATAGGTTCCGACCTGATGAAGGTGATCTTTAAAATCGGGGAGGATGACCCGAGAAACCCCGGCACCATTGCCGATTGTGTCGGCGATAACGCAGGCGACAGTGTAGGCCCCACAGCCGATGGTTTTGAAACATACGGCGTGACCGGGGTTGCCCTGATTTCATTTATTGTACTGGCAGTTTTCAAGCCTGAAATCCAGGTGCAGTTACTGACCTGGATTTTCGTGATGAGAATTTTCATGATCATTACCTCCATCATCTCTTTCTGGATCAACGGAGCCATCAGCAAGGCCAAATACAGCAACGTGGACGACCTTGATTTCGAAAGACCGCTGACCTCGCTGGTATGGATCACCTCGATATTATCAATCTTCGTCACCTTCGCAATCAGCTATTTAACAATCAGCGACATCACGATCAACGGTCTTCCCAGCAACCTGTGGATCATCCTGTCGGTAATCATCAGTGCCGGCACCCTTGGTGCAGCGTTGATCCCCGAATTCACCAAACTCTTCACAAGCCCCAAGTCAACCCACGTGAACGAGGTGGTTGTTGCATCGCAGGAGGGCGGTGCCTCCCTGAACATTCTGTCAGGACTCGTTGCCGGAAATTTCAGCGCATTCTGGCAGGGGATGGTCTTTTTCCTGCTGATGTTTATCGCCTACTTTGCAAGCACCTTCGGGTTAAGCAGCTTTATGATCTATCCCTCCATCTTTGCATTCGGGCTTGTTGCCTTCGGGATGCTCGGGATGGGCCCGGTTACGATTGCAGTTGACAGCTATGGTCCGGTTACCGACAATGCCCAGTCAATTTACGAACTGTCGCTGATCGAAGAGATCCCCGGCATCAGTGCCGAAATTGAAAGGGATTTTGGATTCAAACCTGATTTCGAGAAATCAAAACATTACCTTGAAGCCAATGACGGCGCTGGAAACACATTTAAAGCAACGGCAAAACCGGTTCTTATCGGGACTGCGGTTGTAGGAGCCACCACCATGATCTTTTCACTGATCCTGGTTATTAAGAAATCTCTTGGAATTGAGCCCGAACAGATCCTGAACCTGCTCAATCCTTACACCATCCTCGGATTCCTTCTTGGCGGCGCAGTTATCTACTGGTTCAGCGGTGCATCCATCCAGGCTGTCACCACCGGGGCAAGCCGCGCCGTTGCCTATATCAAGAACAACATCAACCTTGATCCCAATGCACCCAAGAAGGCCGACACTGCCAAATCAAAAGAGGTTGTGCAGATCTGCACTCTTTATGCCCAGAAAGGCATGCTGAACATTTTCATCGCCATCTTCTCCTTTGCACTGGCCTTTGCGTTCCTGTCATCCCCGACCGGGCTGACCGACTCGATGGATCCTGCAACAAAACTGAGTTTTGCCTTACCTGTCTCACTTTTCGTGAGCTACCTGATCTCGATAGCTTTCTTCGGCCTGTACCAGGCAATCTTCATGGCCAACGCCGGGGGTGCATGGGACAATGCAAAGAAGGTAATCGAAGTGGATATGAAAGAAAAGGGAACCGACCTGCACGCTGCTTCAGTTGTTGGCGATACAGTTGGCGATCCTTTCAAAGATACCTCTTCAGTTGCCATGAACCCGATCATCAAATTCACGACCCTGTTCGGGTTGCTGGCGATGGAAATCGCCCTGTCGGAACATTTCCGGCCTGTGGCCCATTACATCGGGCTTGCATTTTTCGCAGTTGCCTTATATTTTGTTTACCGCTCATTTTACAAAATGCGCATCAGAGATTAACTTTCAACTACTTGCAAGAAAGAGGCTGCGGAAATGTTTCCTGCAGCCTCTTTTTTTTATAAAAACAAGGCAACCATTGAACACTCCGGTGTTATCTTTATGTCGGATAATATTTACTCGTGGAGGAGGCCTTAATAAAGAGAGCGATCGCAAGGGATTTAAGTGCATTAGAGGCGCTGTACGACCGCTATGCACCAACACTGCTCAGCCTTTGCTTCAGGTATTGCGGCAACCGTGACGACGCGGAGGACATACTGCATGACGGGTTTATCAAGATAATCCAGAAAATTGATACCTTCAGGATCCGCCACGACGGGAGCCTTGAAGCCTGGATGAGCCGGATCATGGTCAACACCTCCCTGAATTTTTTACGCTCACGAACAAAAGAGAGGCATTTTGTCGATATCGACCCGATAATTGACAGGATCGATTTTAATAACGAAGAGGAACCTGCAGCTGAAGAAATTTACCTCGACATCGACAGGGAGCGGATAATGGAGCTCATCTGTGAACTGCCATCCGGGTACAGGACCGTGTTCAACCTCTATGTATTTGAACAATATGGCCACAGGGAGATAGCAAAGCTGCTGGAGTGTTCCGAAAACACATCCAAATCACAGTTGTCAAAAGCCAGGGCCCTTTTGAGAAAAAAAATGAATCAACTGGTCAATGTTAAACAAACGCAGACCTATGAAAAAGTATAAACTTCCAACCGATGACTATTTCAGGGAGACCCTGAAAAATCACCGGATGCAACCTTCGGATGAAGCCAGGAACTCATTCCTGAAGGATGCCATGCAGATTCCTGCACCTGTTAAGACCCGGAGAAAAGGGATTATCCTTCTCTCCGTTCTGACAGCTGTTGTTGGCCTGGGTTTGCTTACATGGCTCACTATGAAGGATCGGACCGGTGTATCAACAACCGGCAAACATGAGACTCCGGTAAATACGGTCACTGCTCCCATCAATCCTGCCATGGCAACAGTTACAGCTTCATCCCCGGCTGAACAGGAAAAGAAAATCAACTCCCTTCAGGGCGTAAATCCCGAACCCTCCCCGGTTTCAAATGCTATTGCCCTCAAAAGCGCAGAAAAGGCAACTGAAACGAGAAAAGTCAGCACCGCAATTGCCCCGGCACCAATTTCACAAAACAGTTCAGCGAACGCCTTGCCTTTACCGGCAAAGGATTCCCATCCTGTTCAAAACCAGCCGCTCCCCGACACAGCCCCCACAACAGGATCTTCATCATTATTCCAGGCACCTCCTGCAACATCAAGGCCACCGACCGTTACCGTTCCGCCTGTCAGGGCAGAAAAGGCTGAAGGAGTAGTTCCGCCTGCAACAGCTGCGGCTGAGAAAACCCCATTGGTCTCTCCAGGGAAAAAGCAGGATACCCTTGTTAATGCTGACAGACCCGATAAAAACCCGGGGGGAAATGGTGAAAAACCAACAAGGAAACAAGGCAAAATAATCTCATCCGTTGGCATTTACTACAGCCCCGAATGGATGTTCAATACCCTTGAGGGAACAAAATTCATCAACAACGCCGGCATTGCAGGGGTGTTCCAATTTGGAAGGTTCTCAATCCGCACCGGTGCAGGCATCTCCATAACAAAGGGAACAAATGAACTGAGCGTTGCCTATAACGATTTCCTCGGAACCTACGAAAAACTTGATTCAATTGAATTCAAATGGAGCAACCCCGATCAAACCTACATCCCGACCAAGTACATGTCGCGGCAGCAGGTCTGGGACAGCCTGATGAAAATTGAATCTCTTAAAGTTGTGAAAAGGCACACCTACCTGCAGGTCCCGATGATCATGGGGTATGATTTCTGGCAATCGGAGCGGCTTTCGGTTGGCTTCCGCGCCGGTCCCGTAATGTCGGTCCTGCTTTCTTCAAAACAACTGTCTGCTGCATTTGATCCGGGTACAAAAAGGATCATCAGCATCAACGACATTGCACCCGAGCAGGTCAGCCTGAACTGGCAGGCCATGGCAGGGCTGAACACATCTTTCCGCCTTACAAAGGAGCTGCGGATCGAGGTTGAACCCTGGATCATGTACTACTTCAATACGGTATTTGAACAACCTGATCCTGCCTGGAAACCATGGTCGGCCGGCATCCGGGCGGCCCTGATGGTGAAATTATGAGAAATCCAACCCGCAACAGGCAACCTTTTAATGATTCCGGGTTAAAGTATCATAAAACATCCGGAAACAGTTTTACGAAATTTATTAACTTTACAAATCCTTAAGCCAAACATTATGAAAAAGTTACTTTTCCAGATCATGTTCCTGTTACTTGTGATTCCCGCCTTTTCCCAGGGATTTGTAACAGTGAACGGCACGGTTACCGACATCACCACAGGAACCCCGATCGCCAACCATGCGGTGACGATACAGTCGGACTCCACTACAGGCTTTATTTATTACCAGACGGTTTACACAAACGCAAGCGGTTTTTATTCCGACACTGTAATTGTAACCCTGGGCGTGACCGGAACCCTGTTTATCAGGACATACGACTGCAACAACGTTCTTCACCAGGATGTATTCAACTATACGCCCTACCAGTCTCACACCTCAACATTCGTGATCTGCAACACCAACACAGGCGGCTGCCAGGCTGCATTCACCTACAGTGCCGGCGGCAGCAACCTGGTTCAGTTTACCGACCAGTCGACCGGGAGCCCTTCAGTAGTGGCCTGGTCGTGGGCATTCGGCGATCCCCTCAGCGGGGTCAATAACGTATCGAACCTTCAGAACCCTGTACACATCTACGGAGCACCCGGCACCTATACCACGTGCCTGACAATCCAGTCGGCCAACGGATGTTCGAATACGACCTGCCAGACCATTGTTGTCAACGCAACAGGAGGTTGCCAGGCAGCCTATACATATGTAAACACAGGCGGGACACAGTACCAGTTTAATGACCAGTCTTCCGGGAACATAATTTCGTGGCTCTGGAATTTTGGCGACCCTGCCAGCGGAGCAAACGGGACATCAACGGCACAGAACCCCACCCATACCTATTCATCTCCAGGCATATACACCACCTGCCTTACCGTTCATGGTTCCGACAGCACCTGCTATGACGTGGTCTGCCAAACCATCGTTGCAGGTTCAGGAGGCAACTGCCAGGCGCAGTTTTCTTATATCATCCCGCTGGGAGGCCCTCCAACAGTCGTTGAATTCACAGACCTTTCAACAACTGCATCCGGTGCGATTACCACCTGGATATGGAATTTCGGGGACGGATCGGTACAAACGGTCTCCTTCCCGGGAAATCCGAATGTATCGCATACTTATGCCCAAAACGGGAATTACGCTGTCTGCCTGACCATCCATGGCACCGACAGCACCTGTTTTGATACAAAATGCGACACCCTGTTCCTGGGAAATTCAACAGGCTGTCATGCCAATTTCTATACTTCGGTTCCGACCCCTGCCAATTCACCGGTCCTGTTTATGGATGCCTCGACAACGGGCGGATCCGGCCAGATTGCTTCATGGAACTGGAACTTCGGGGATCCGACATCAGGTTCGGCCAATACATCAACCCTCCAGAACCCTTCACATACCTATATTTCAGCAGGATCCTACACCGTGTGCCTGACCATCCATGGGGCCGACAGCACCTGTTATGATATGATCTGTAAAACCGTAATTGTAGAAGGGAACCAGGGCTGCCAGGCAAACTTCAGTTACACCTGCACCGCGCCAACCTTTACCAACGTGCAGTTTACCGACCTGTCGACCGGCAACCCGACCGGGTGGATGTGGAATTTCGGCGACGGCACTGCATCAACGTTACAGAACCCGGCCCATACATTTGCAACAGCCGGCAACTTCAATGTATGCCTCACCATTACCGGGAATAATTGCACCAGTACCTTCTGCCGCATTGTGGTTGTTTCCGACAGCACAAATTACCACCAGCTCTACGGGCAGGTCTTCGCTGGCACCTTCCCAGTTTCGCTGGGCATGGTGATGATCTTCTCGTTCGATACGACAGCCAATTACCAGCCTTTTGTTGAAGTATCACCCATCGATTCGAACGGAGTTTATTATTTCACGCTGGTACCGGATGGCAACTACTATATCCTGGCAATCCCGTTTGATTCAAATGGTTTCCTGCCTACCTATTATGGCAACGTGATAAGCTGGCAGCAGGCATCCCTCATTTCGCTCGGAACCCCGGCCAACCCCTACAATATCAGCCTTGTTCCTTCCGACCAGATGACCGGGGGACCGGGCTCCGCATCCGGGCA
>JBAXFZ010000226.1:0-6849 GCA_037139685.1 Bacteroidota bacterium | reverse complement strand
ATCGGCGAGGCGCGCGAAAGCGGCAATGTCGGCATCTACAGGCCCACCGGCAAGGCGCATGTCGCACTGATCAACAAGATCCTTGCAAAGATCCCGTCTGACAAACTGCTGTGGGAGGCACCTTTAAAATCCCAGCAGGTTTGGTTTATCAAACAATTCGGGGCTAATGTAAACCTTGGAAACATAGCACCTGCAGAACTGATATCACTCGAAACCCTTCGCCTTGGTTTGCGCGGGGATACATTCTTTTCCTTCCTGCCCGCAAAATTCAAAAAGTTCCAGCTGAAATAGGGAGACCGCGAAACAGCGAATTTCGCAACAATCACCGGTAACTGAACAAACGGATATCATTGTGCGCAAATGGAAAAAGTCAAGGCGGTACTGGGATTGATAGGATTTCCGCTCGGCCATTCCTGGTCGGCTAAATGGTTTAATGAAAAGTTTAAGAAAGAGGGTGATGTGACCAGTTCATATCACCTCTTTCCTTTAAAGGATATCACAGGGTTTCCCGCCTTCATCCAGTCAAACCCCCTTCTGACCGGGTTAAATGTGACCATTCCCTACAAGGAAAAAATCATCCCCTACCTGGATGAACTGGATGATTCGGCTGCCTCCATTGGTGCTGTGAACACCATACGCATCGAACGGGTCAGCGGGAAAATCCATACAACAGGGTTTAACACCGACGGGGGCGGGTTTCTGCAGACACTCACTGACCAGATGATCCCAAACCGTGCTTTGATCCTGGGAACCGGCGGCGCTTCGAGAGCCGTGGCCTGGGCCCTGCAGGAGAAAGGGGTGCCATATTCCTTTGTTTCACGGGAAAAACAGGGATCCGGAATTCTATCATACCAGGAACTTACACCGGAAATAATTTCCGCACATCACTTCATCGTGAACACGACACCTCTCGGGACGTACCCCGGTATCACCACCTCTCCCCCTATCCCCTATCATCTGCTCTCAGGCAACCATTTTTTATATGACCTTGTCTATAACCCCGGAGAAACAATTTTCATCAAATCCGGGAAGGCCAGGAAATGTAATACAATGAATGGGTTGCAAATGCTTCTGAACCAGGCAGCATTGTCCTATAATATCTTTTCAGGAGGTATTTAATTCCGGTATTTAGAAGCATTATCAATAGGGTGCTGCCCCGCACTATACCCCAATTTATTATGTAATTTTGAGGAATTCAACTGCTTTAATACCGAAATACCCATACATCATCCAGCTATATTACAATGTCAAAAACAGCGCACATCCTCTACATTCTTGTATTTTCAATCATCGTGGCCGTTGCTTTTACATGGATCGCATACATCGGCTTCCCCTATTACAAACTGGGAGTTGAGGACAGGTTTTTCCATCCCGATCATTTGAAGCTTAAGCCAAGCGGCATATGGGGGCACGGGATGGGCATTATCGGTTCATTCCTGATGCTTTTGGGGGTCGCCTTTTATATGGTACGTAAACGGTTCAGGGCATTCAGCCGGGTAGGTATCCTGAAATACTGGCTCGAATTCCATATTTTCCTTTGTTCGCTTGGCCCCATCCTGGTGCTGTACCACACCTCATTCAAATTCGGCGGGCTTGTTGCCATCAGTTTCTGGAGCATGGTTGCCGTATTCCTGAGCGGCATCATCGGCAGGTTTATCTACATCCAGATCCCCAGGACCATCGAGGGCAGGGAGCTGAGTTTAACAGAGATAAGGGAGATGACCAGCACTATCGGGGAGCAAATCCAGGAACTGGTTTCACTGGATAAGGAGAGTTACAATGTCATCATCGATTCCACAAAAAAGAGGGTTGAACAGTATCACTCCAATTTCATGGTCCGCTATATCAGGCGATCGGCCGGGAACAGGAAGAAACTCAGGGATGTCAGGCTGGTTCTCAGGCGGAACAACGTTACAAAGGCACAGCAAAAACAGGTCCTCGACCTGGTAAAAAGTGATATTTCACTGAATTCAAGGATTGAACGGCTCGTTGTCATGCAAAACCTGTTCAAATACTGGCATGTGGCCCATCTGCCCTTTGCCATTGTGATGCTTGTCATTATGATCATTCATGTTACCGTGACGATTGTCTTCGGATACCGTTGGATATTTTAACTATGGAACTGCTTTTCGAAAAATTTGCAACCTATACAGTGGCAATTCTCCTTTGCCTGGTGGTAATAATCATATACCTGCGCAAGCAAAGACGTGACTCTAAAAAAGTTGAAGAAAAAATTGTCAGGGCAAAACTCGAAGGGATGTACGAACCGGTATCCCTCCACCCGGTTGTCGACGAGGGAAGTTGTATCAGGACCGGTGCCTGCATTGCGGCGTGCCCTGAAAAGGACATCCTGGGGATCAGGAACGGAAAAGCAACAACAATCAATGCTTCCCAGTGCATCGGGCATGGAGCCTGTTTCCATGCCTGCCCCACCCAGGCCATAACGCTCTGTATAGGGACGGAGGCACGCGGTGTTGAACTGCCTCATATCAACCAGGATTTCGAATCCAATATTCCGGGGATCTTTATCGCGGGAGAACTCGGCGGAATGGGCCTTATTAAAAATGCAGTTGAACAGGGCAGGCAATCGGTTGAAAACATAGCCAAATCACTTAAAAAAAGTCACCAGGCCACCTACGACCTGATTATTGTAGGGGCAGGACCTGCAGGGATATCGGCATCGCTTACCGCGAAAAAACACCAGCTCAGGTTTCTTACACTCGACCAGGATACCCTGGGTGGCGCTGTTTTTACATTTCCACGGTCAAAAATCGTGATGACTTCGGCTATGGACCTGCCTCTTTACGGTAAGGTAAAACTCTATGAAACGAGTAAAACCGAATTACTTGACCTTTGGAAAGATGTTTTGAAGAAAAACGACATTACCATAAGGGAGAACTCAAAGGTGGAAGCCATCCGCCAGGAAAACGGCTGTTTTGTGGTTGAGACCCTTACTGGTGAAAAGTTCTCATCCAAAACGGTCCTGCTCTCTATCGGCCGCCGTGGAACACCCCGGAAACTGGGTATCGAGGGCGAACTGCTCGAAAAGGTGGCTTACCGCCTGCTAGAACCCGAAGCTATCAGCAACAGGGAAATCATGATTGTCGGCGGGGGCGACTCCGCGGTTGAATCCGCCTTGATGCTGGCCGGCCGGAACACAGTGACCCTCTCCTACCGCAGCGAAGTTTTCAACAGGCTCAAGCCAAAAAATAATGAACAGATAAGGAATGCCATTGAATCAGGTAAAATTAAGGTAATGTTCAATACTACACCTTTACGCGTTACAAGGGATGCGGTTATTCTTGGCACAAATACAGCCGGTGAGGAAATTACCGTTAATAATGACCAGGTGTACATCTTTGCCGGAGGCGAACTGCCGACTCAATTTCTGCAGAAGATCGGGCTGCAGATCACGAAGAAATTCGGGGAGGCGGTGCTGAAACATAAATAGAATGCAAACAATGCAAGCAATGCAAACAATGCATACAATGCAAATATTGCAGGAATGATTGGATAATTGAATGTTGAAGTTTGATGCAAAATGATAATATTGGGGGTGCTTTTTCCCTTTTGCGTGCCAATTGCTATTTGATCATTCCTCATTGTTCATTGCTCATTCTCACGAGCTTAGGCCAAATGCATGATTATGAATTACAGAATATTTAAATTCCTTCTATTCTCTTTTATGTCATTCGTAGCCGGTAATCCGGCGTTTGCCCAGATTTCTCCCGGGGAACTGGCAAAAGTGCACAGCCATCTTGAGGGGATGTCAAACTGTACCAAATGTCATATCCTCGGAAAAAAGGTATCCAACCAAAAGTGCCTGGATTGTCATACGGAACTTAAGAACCAGGTTTTACTCAAAAAGGGTTACCATTCATCCGCCGAGACCAGGGACAAGGAGTGTGTGACCTGCCACAGCGACCACCACGGGCTTAACTTCCAGATCATCCGCTTTGCCAGGGAAAAATTCAATCACAGCCTGACAGGTTACAATTTATCTGTACCCCATGCCAAAAAGCAGTGCATCGATTGCCACAAGGCTGAATTCATAAAAGATCCAAACATCAGGAAGAAAAAATTCACCTACCTGGGGCTGAACACCAGTTGCCTGTCATGTCATGCCGATTATCACCAGCAGACGCTTCCGGCCACATGCACCGACTGTCATCTTCCGGATGCATTTAAACCGGCATCGAAATTCAGCCATACCCGGGCAAAATTTCAACTGTCGGGTAAACACCAGGATGTTCCCTGTATATCGTGTCACAAAAGCTCGGTTAAAAACGGTCTGAAATACCAGGAATTCAAGGGCATCAAATACGACAACTGCCTGAGTTGTCACAAGGATGTCCACAATGGGAAGTTCGGGCAAAACTGCACCCAGTGCCACACCGAGCAATCGTTCAGCCTCATTAAGGGCACCCAGAATTTCGATCATGACAAGACCGGTTTTAAACTGCTGGGAAAACATCAGAAGGTTGCCTGTAATTCATGCCATAAATCAAAACTTACAAACGCCCTGAAATTTGCGCGCTGCAGCGACTGTCATACCGATTACCATAAAAACCAGTTCGTAAAACAGGGGATTTCGCCCGATTGTTCACAATGCCACAATGTAAACGGTTTTAAAGACTTCACCTTCACCTTTGAACAGCATAACAACGGTCCCTTCCCGTTAAAGGGTGCCCATCTTGCAATTCCGTGTTTTGCCTGTCATATCAAAGGGAGCGGCAAGAATGACACTGTGTGGAGCTTCAGGGAGATCGGGAAACATTGCATTGATTGCCACAAAAACATTCACGAGGGGATTATCAGCGCCAAATTCTACCCTGAGGAAAACTGCGAAAATTGCCACAACGATTCCAGGTGGAATTCAATAAACTTTGACCATCAGAAAACAAGGTTCGAACTTGCAGGAGCGCATGCAAAGAAAAGCTGCAGGGATTGCCATTTTAAAAAGGATGACACGGGAGCAACCCATCAGCAATTCAGGGATCTTCCGGCGAACTGCTCAGACTGCCACCCCGATGTTCATGCAAAACAGTTTGAAAATAACGGAATTACCGACTGCAGCCATTGCCATGAACCGGCGTCATTCAAACCGGCGTCAAAATTTGACCACGGCAAAACATTGTTCCCGCTCGACGGGAGACATAAGGACGTGGCGTGCGCCAAATGTCACAAACCTATACAGGACAAGGGAATTGCTTATGTTTATTATAAAATAAAGGAGTTCAAATGCGAAAACTGTCATCATTAATTCTGGCTGCGGTATTCACCCTGAGGCTGTTTGCACAACAATCTCCTCACGGGGCCGGTTATACAGCTCCCTGCCTCGATTGCCACAACACCACGGGCTGGAAAATAGACACGAAAAAGCTGGCTTTCAACCATAATACCACAACCTTTCCACTTACCGGGCAGCACCAGGCTGTCGACTGCCGGCTGTGTCATCAATCCCTTGAATTTTCAAAAGCCGGGAAAGAGTGTATCTCATGTCATGCCGACATGCATAACCAGACGGTGGGAAGCGATTGCGGCAGGTGTCATACGCCGAAATCATGGGTTGTCACCAACATAACGGAGATACACCAGCGAAGCCGGTTTCCTCTTGTAGGGGCCCATGTGGCAGCCGATTGCTTTGCCTGCCATAAGAATGCATCGGCCAACCTGCTCCTGTTCGGCCCGCTGGGTACTGAATGCATCGACTGCCACAGGGACAAATATGCCGCTACCACCAAGCCAAACCATACCCAGGGCGGTTTCTCTACAAACTGTATCGATTGCCACAGCATGAAGGCTTACGACTGGAACAGCGCCCATTTCAACCATGCAAACATAACGGTTGCCTGTGTTGAATGCCACCTGCCAAAATACCAGGCAACCTCCAATCCCAACCACGCCTCCACCGGTTTTTCCACATCATGCATCGACTGTCATAATACTGCCGGGTGGACTCCTGCCAGGTATGGTGAACACGATGCAAAATATTTCCCCATCTATTCCGGGAAACACAATGGCGTATGGAATGTATGTAAAGACTGCCATACCGGTACCAGCTTCCTTCAGTATACCTGCATCGACTGCCATGATCACAACCAGACATTGATGAACAGCAAGCATGACGGGGTGAACGGCTATGCCTGGAACAGCCCCGCCTGTTTTGCCTGTCACCCGACGGGCAGCAAGGATGGAACCTTTAACCATGCCACCTCGGGGTTCCCATTGACCGGGGCGCATGCCACGACAGAATGTATTAAATGCCATGCAAATGGCTATGTTGGGACATCCCCTGTTTGTTATGGGTGTCATGTGGCGAATTTCAGCAATTCGACCAACCCGAACCACAATACCCTCAATATCCCGCACGAATGCGGAACCTGCCATACAACGCTTCCCGGCTGGAAACCCGCCACCTTTCCCATCCACAACAATTATTACGTGCTGGCCGGTGCCCACATACCCATTGCGAACGATTGCGCAACCTGTCACAAAGGAAATTACATAAACAGCCCGAAGCTGTGCTTTGGATGCCACGCCGATAAATACAACCAGTCAACCAATCCGAACCATATCACCTCAAACTTCCCGACCACCTGCGAGACCTGCCATTCGCAGGCAGCATGGACACCCTCGAATTTTGACCATAACAACGTTTACCCGCTTACCGGTGCCCATGCTGCCATCGCATCCAATTGCTTTGCATGCCACCAGGGGAGTTATGTAAATACGCCCAATACCTGTGCGGGATGTCATACCCCCAACTACAATGCCACCACGAACCCGAATCATGCGGCCATCAGCATCCCGGCCGATTGCGGAACCTGCCATACCACCAACCCGAAC
>JBAXFZ010000225.1:0-6955 GCA_037139685.1 Bacteroidota bacterium | reverse complement strand
ATACTTGACATTAAAGATCTACGGACCTCAACGCGCATCGATTTCGTTGGCGGGATACGCGGACTCGGAGAATTGCAGAAACGGGTCGACAGTGATGAAATGAAGGCAGCATTTGCCCTTTTCCCCGTCTCGATGAAACAACTGATCGATATTGCAGATTCTGGCAACATCATGCCCCCGAAGACCACCTGGTTTGAACCCAAACTGAGGTCAGGACTTGTTGTTCATTCGCTGGAATAAAACGAACGGAAAATTCAAAGTGCAAAATGCAAAGGGCAAAAAGAAATTTAAAATTTTATATGAAAAATTTTAGAATTCAACGACCCAGGTAATTTGCACTTTGCATTTTGCATTTTGCACTTTGAATTTTAATTGTTCATATACACCGAAAACACCGTCTGCAAAAAGGCCTTCCCTTCAGTCCTGATGGTATCGGATAACTTGGGATCAGTCCACCAGTAATAGAAATCAGGCTTTTTTTCATATGTAAAATAGCCGTTTTTCCTCACCCATCCAACCCCGTCCTCGGTTGTATAATAGGCAAATTCAGGAGCATACGGGTTAAACAGGTTTTTACTGAACCTGAAATTCCTGGCAGGAATGCCAAGCTGTCCGAAAAGGGTGGCCGCTATGTCATGCTGGTTTCCCAATTTATGCCATACAGTTCCTTTGTATTCGTCTTTTATAACATTCCCGTAGAAGAGCATCGGGATCTTGTGATACTCCTTCGATTGCGGATGCCAGTTACGGTATGAATTATGGCTGTGGTCCGCCACTATGATGAAAAGGGTATTGTCAAACCACGGCTCTGTTCTGGCCTTGGCAAAATACTCGCCCAGGCTGTGATCGGTATAATAGGCACCATTGATATATTCATGCTCGTTGTCTCCCCATTTCAGAGGATGCCGTAGGGCTGGTCATAGGGTGAATGGGTGCTCAGGGTAAAGAGAGCCGCAAAGAACGGCTGTTTCATCTTCCCTATGTCGTTCACCATATATCCAAGTGTGAATTCATCATGGATCCCCAGCTTCCCCTTGGGCATCGATTTTGGGAAATCGGCCCCCTCCATGATCTTGTTAAAACCATTAAAAAAGATATAACTTTTGATGTTCCCGTAGATAAGCTGACCCCCGAAATAAAACGATGTGCGGTAGCCATTGGACATCAAATCCCTTACGATACTAGGCAGTTTGACGAATTTGTCAGGCTGGACCGTAATCGAACTGATTGGGTGAGCCGGAAATCCCCCGAAAATGGAGGCCATCCCCTGTTCCGACCTCGACCCCGATGCATAAACCTGGTCAAACAGGATCCCGTTCTGCTCGAGTTTTTTGAATTCCGGCGTTATCCCTGGTTCGCCCCCGAGATCCCGGATAAGATCAGCTGACCAGCTCTCGAGGATCAGCAGCACGATATTGGGCTTTTGGGTCTTAAGAACAGAGATTGTCGAATCTTTCGGTGTCTCGAAAATTTTCTTCATCACCCTGTCGGCCTTTGCGGGATCCATAAAGAGATAGGGATTGTGATCGAAATTTTTCAGGTTTTCAAAAACGCTGATATACAGGTTGAAAGCATTGTTAACCGAAACTATGTTAAGGATATTATGATCCGAATAGTACGACTCACTCTGGTTGATCGGGATGGCCTGGATACCACCACGTAAACCCACGAATAACAATCCCGGCGTCACTAAAATAAATAACAGGGAAAAACCATAGCTTCTGCTTGGTTTCCCGGGATTGCTGTAAAAAAACCGCAGGTAAATATAGATCCCTCCGGCCAGGATCAGCAAAAACAGCGCGATGAGGAGGAAAAAGGTACCTGTTTCGGCCGAGTTGAATATTTCTCCAGGGTGGCTGAAATATTTGACAACCTTGTAGGTCAGCTTCGTTTTCCATTCTGCATAGATTCCCATCTCGCCGGCTGCCGTAAGGGAATAAACCACGACAAGAAAAGAGGTGTAGATTTTATTGATGAGACCGAACCACCTGGGGTTCCATATCGACTGGACAGCCAGCAGCAGGAATGGGAAAATAAGTATATAGCAGGTTGTGGCCAGGTCAAGTTTAAAGGAATACCAGAATACCCCGAGAATTTCAGTAAAGAGTATTTTTTCAACCAGGATGATTTTCACGTAATAGAGGATGAAGATCAGGCGGGTCAGGTTAAAAAAAAGAATCCAGAAGGCCAGCTGGCGTAAGAAAGAGAGAATTATTTTGCGCATAATGATTTAAAATGCAAAGGTAAGGTTATCCTCCATACGTCCAAATTCGTATTTTTGTTATGCCCTAATAAAGTAAACTGTGAGTATCACCGAAAGCCTGTCAAGGCTGCAACTATCTGTTCCTGAACATGTAAAAATCGTTGCTGTTTCCAAAACCAAACCGGTTTCGTCCATTCTTGAAGCATATGCCGCGGGGCAACGGATATTTGGGGAAAACAAAGCCCAGGAACTGGTGTTGAAACATTCACTGCTTCCATCTGATATTGAATGGCATTTTATAGGGCACCTCCAGACCAATAAAGTCAGGTATATCGCCCCCTTCATACAGCTTATCCACAGCATCGACAGCCTGAACCTCCTTTGCGAGGTTGACAGGGAGGCCGGAAAATACAACCGGGTCATCGATTGTTTGCTGCAGTTTTACATCGCCACCGAAGAGACCAAATTCGGATTAACCGCGGATGAGGCAAAGCAACTGCTCGGTTCGGAAAAATTCAAACTCCTGAAGCATGTCAGGATAACGGGGGTTATGGGAATGAGCAGCTTCACCGATGACCAACAGACGATCAGGAAGGAGTTCAAGACTCTGAAGGATGCATATGACCTGCTTAAATCACTTTATTTTAATGACGATACATTTTTCAGTGAACTATCCATGGGAATGTCGGGCGATTATCGCATCGCCATTGAAGAAGGAAGCACCATGATTCGTATCGGAACTACAATTTTCGGAAACCGCTGACCATACATTTACTAAAACACTCATGAAAAGCTCTTTTATTACATACTTGGTAATCCTGGTCCCGCTGTCGGTAACCGCCCAGGCACCTCTTCCAAGGCTTTGTTACAAACACCTGTCAGGAATGGCCGGCAAAAACACTCAGCTCACAATGAACCTGGTAAAGGTGAACGATAGCCTTTACGGGGATTATAGCGTGAAAATTACCGGGGCTGGCGATACTCACCCACCCCTCATGGCAGAAAAATCTACCGTGTTTTGCGGAAAAATGACCTCGCGGGTTAATTTCCGGATCATGGACTGGCCCGGTGACAAAGGAGTCTCGTTCAAGGGTCAGTTTAAGGATGAACAACATATCTCCGGAACAATTGAAAATATAGACGGTAAAGGCAAACCCGTCACTTTTCAGTTGGGAGAAAATTATCCTGAAGGAACAATTCCCTTCCAGGTTTATTTTTCAGAAGATGAGATAAAGCTAACCAACAACAAAACCCCCAGGGCAATGCTGAAGGTTGCACTCCTGTTGCCTGCTGCGGCTAAAGCGCAGGCAGGCAGCGACTCACTGCGCAGGCTGATCCTCTCGTTTTTTAAAGTTAACCACCGCGGGAACGAATCGCCTGAAAATATTCTCACCGATATCAGGCAGGATTACAAAACAGAATATGTCACAGGCAACCAGTCACTTTACCTGGAAATGCCCGGCGCAAGTTTTGAGTGGGAGCTGCTTAAATTTGCACATATAATTTATAATTCAAACCACAAGGTCTCATTCGGGATTATAACCTATTCATTTACAGGCGGTGCGCATGGGCTTACGATAGAGGCATTTACGACTGCCGATCTTAAAACGGGGAAAACAATTAGACTTCCTGACCTGTGCAAAGCGGGGTATGAAGATGAACTGGCAAGGCTCCTGACACAAAAGCTGCATACTATGATCGACCTTTCCCAATCAAAGAAATTAAGCGAAGCAGGGTACTTTACGGATGAGATCAAACCCACTGAAAACTTCTACCTTAACGAAAATGGAATCGGATTTGCCTACAACCATTATGAGATTGCACCATACTCATTTGGCATTACGGACATCTTTCTTACGAGCCAGGAGTTGAAGGGGATTTTAAAACAGCCTTGATAAAGCGCTCTTTACCATGAATATCCCGCAACACCTCAACCTCTGAAAAACCTGAGACATTCACCATATCGCTGATTTGCTGTCCAAACCGCTCATGAATCTCAAAAAACAGGTAGCCCGGCCGGGTAAGGTGACCTGAGGAAAAAGCTGTAATTGCGCGATAATACCTTAGCGGGTCATCATCGGGGACAAACAGGGCCAGTGCCGGTTCAAAGTCAGCAACGTTGCGGTTCATCATAACCTTTTCACCTTCAGGAACATATGGGGGATTGCTCACAATCAGGTTAAATACTCCCAGCTTTTGCCGGTCATCCCCATTGAGAATATCGGCTTTTAAAAAAGTAATTTCACAATGATTATCAAATGCATTTTCCAAAGCAACCACCAGGGCCCCGGATGATATATCGATTGCAGTAATATGCGAATCAGGAAGGCGTTTTTTCAGATCGACGGGAATACAGCCTGACCCGGTGCCAATGTCAAGGATTGAAATCGGATGTTTCAAACTGCCGGCAACAGCACCTATAATTTCGCAAAGTTCCTCCGTTTCGGGGCGCGGTATCAACACCCTGCTGTCGACCCTGAGCAGCCACCCGTTGAACCAGGTTTTACCCAAAATATATTGTACAGGCTTGCCATTGCACAATTCTGCCAGGGCACCGGCAAACATGGCCTGAACATCTGCAGGCAGCTGCTCATCCCACGAAAGATGTATCATCGTTTTAGGCCAGCCCATGTACTCACCGAAGAGCATATATATAATCTGCCTTATCTCCTCTTCACCGTATGTGCCGGATAATTTTGAGCTGAACTCACTGACCAGGTTTTTTACCAAAATCTTCCCGTTTTCCATTCCCCGAAGTTAAAAATAAAAGTAATTTAGCAGCGATGGAACTTTCAACTGATTCTTTTCTCTCTGTTACGGGAGAATCCCGCGGTGTGTACAGGGAAAAGGCAAGCAAGTTCATTGCCGTTGCCCTCCCGGTCACATCCGAAGAGGAGGTTAAAACGAGCCTTGAGGAGCTCCGTAAGAGTTATCATGATGCCAACCACCACTGTTATGCGTACCGCCTGGGCTTTGAAAACCCATCCTATCGCACGAATGACGACGGGGAGCCATCCGGATCTGCAGGTAAACCCATATACGGCCAGATTCTCTCGACAGGGTTATCCGATATTCTTGTGGTGGTTATCCGATATTTCGGAGGCACAAAGCTGGGCATACCCGGGCTGATTCATGCATACCGAACGGCTGCCAGGGAGGCGCTTGACCAGGCAACGATCGTTGAGAAGCTCATCCAGGTCTGTTTCAGGGTAACCTTTGACTACCCGTTGATGAATGAAATCATGCGGATACTGAAGGAGGATGGCGTTAAAATCACCGACCAGAAGTCGGAAGCCAACTGTGAGATTGAGTTTCTTGTCAGGAAAAGCCAGGCAGGCAGGATCGAAACCAGGATATTACGGTTACGTAATGTTAAAATTGTTTCATTCTGAAGAGGTTGCACCCTTATTTTTTGTTATAATCAGTCCCGATATGAATTATGAAAACAGTTGATTTTGCTAACTAATTGAAGTATAAGACACACGGAATTTAGAAGGATTCCACATAACCTGTTTTTTATACTTTTCGGGACTGTTCAATTAATTGATGGTATGTTTAATAGGCACGTTATGTTGCACTCCGGCATCAGGTAAAATGTAAAAATCCGGAAACATTTTTTTAATAAATCAAGGGAGAAATATTTTTTTTTTTAACTTTTTTTTCCAAATTTTGTTAATTAAATCAATCATCCCTGCCAGTGAGGATTTTGGCTTGCGGACAAAATCCAACCAATTGAAACATAAACAGGTACGAAAAAATAAGCAATAAAACCTTCCAGGTATTTGAATTAATGGAAAAAAGCGCAGATGAAGTTTGGGATAATTGCCTAAAGGTCATAAAAGATAATATTAATTACCAAAGTTTCAAGACCTGGTTTCACCCCATTCGTGCGGTAAAACTTAAGGACCAGGTATTGACTATACAAGTTCCCAGCCAATTTTTCTATGAATGGCTGGAGGAACACTATATTGGCCTTCTAAAAAAGACGATCAAAAAGGAGTTGGGAAATGAAGGCCGGTTGGAATACAGTATCATTGTCGATAATTCCGACAGCGACCCTGGACCCTATACGATAAAGGTACCAACCGGTGAGAAAAAAGCAACCTTAAATCAACCGGTTTCCATGCCCATCGATTTGAACAGAGGCACATCTAAAGAGATTCCAAACCCGTTTATAATACCCGGGCTTAAAAAAATCAAAGTGAATTCCCAGCTTATCGAGAGTTATTCCTTTGAAAACTTCATCGAAGGTGATTGCAACCGCCTTGCACGCTCAGCAGGATTTGCCGTTGCAAGCAACCCTGGAAAAACCGCATTTAACCCGCTCCTTGTATACAGCCAGACGGGATTGGGCAAAACCCACCTGTCGCATGCCATTGGTTTGCAGGTTAAAAACAATTTTCCTGACAAAACGGTGCTTTACGTAACCACCGACCAGTTTACAAACCAGTTTATCGATTCTGTCAAGAATAACAATGCCAATGATTTTATCCATTTCTACCAGATGATCGATGTCCTGATTATTGACGACATCCATAACCTGGCCGGGAAAGAGAAGACGCAGGATGTTTTCTTTCACATCTTCAACCACCTGCACCAGAAGAGCAACCAGATCATCCTGACCTCCGACAAACCGCCGGTTGAGATGAAGGGGATCGAACCAAGGCTTCTTTCCAGGTTCAAATGGGGCTTGTCGGCCGACCTGCAGGTACCCGACCTTGAAACGCGCATCGCCATTCTGCATAAAAAGCT
>JBAXFZ010000224.1:0-6987 GCA_037139685.1 Bacteroidota bacterium | reverse complement strand
GCACGATGAGGGTAACTCCGCCGAAAATCGTGTTGACCTCCAGTTCGCTGACCCCTTCGGCCAGGGTTGCCTGGGTGAGGTCAACTTCGGCACCGCCAAAGATGCAGTTGATATGTCCGCCACGGAATACCTGGTGGATCACGCGCTGTTTACCGCCGCTGAAAATATTTTCTTCATGGATATAACCGTCGTCGAGATTCTGGTTGCTCCTGTTGGGGAAACGCCAATCCATCATACTCCCTGGTGACCTCCTGAAAAGAATAAGGACTCCGATTGCGATGAGGATGAGCGGCCATCCAAGGTGCATGACATTAAAAGAGAGTTCAAAAATCCTGGAAAGGAGAAAAATTCCGCCGATAACAATGAGTATCGTTCCCGGGGTACGGCTTTCGCTGCTGAAAAAGCTGACAAACCCAATGGCGATCAGAAGCATCGGCCATGAGAAGAGTATATGCTGGAGTTCAAAAGGTAAAAAACCTGTTTTGTCAATCAGTAAAAAAATTCCCGCGACAATGATGATTACGCCGAGTGCATATTTTTTCCTTTGCTGACCATCGTAGTGATTAACTTCGTTCGGTTCCATGGCTGTGAGGTTTTAATGAGTTACTGTTTTGATGAAGCAAAAATATCTCTATTTGTCACGTTGCCAAACAACAAATCGGCAGAAAGCGGGAAAATCCCGATGAACGGGGGAAAGGGGATTGGAGAAAATTCAAAATGTAGATTACAAAATGCAAATTGCAAAATGCAAAATGCAAAATGAAAAATGAAAAGTGAAAAGGATTATTCGGTTTTGAAGGGAAATATTGTGTTTGGAGCAATGGGGAATTTTTTAGTAAAGTTCCAGGTATTCAAAGGTATTCCCGGTAAAAGTAAGGAATTTTTCAAAATCTGCAAATGAAACTACGATGGAGGCTGTATTGATGCATGGATGGAAACTTATCCGGGATGACTGGCGGAGGTTTTTATCGATAAAAAGGTGAACATCCCTGCCTGTATCGTGGATCAGCCCGAAGGGGGAGACAGAGCCCGGTGCCAGGCCAAGGTATTTCTTCATGCGTTCGCCCGATGCAAAACTGAGCTTACCCTGTTTTAACCGCTGCTCGAGGTCATGGATAACAAGATCATGCGAATGTTCGATGATGACCAGGTAATGCCGGTTTCCCTTGTGATTCCTGAAAAAGAGGTTCTTGCAGTGGGTCGCTTCGATATCCTTCCAGTATTGCCTGGCCACTTCAATAGTGGGAGCTGGCGGATGTCCATGATAATCAAAGGAAATACCAAGATCCTCCAGGATTTCATACAACGCAGAATCGCCCTCGCGGTTACCCATTTTAACGATCTTTGTTCATTCACAACTCCCTCATCCCTGCATTGTTTGCATTGTTTGCATTGTCCCCTAAAAGATCTCCTGAGCCTGCAGGTAAAAACCCTGCGACAACTGGCCAAGTCCGAAATCGATCAGCAGGTTCGTGCGGTCATGTTTTCCAACCATGATGCGAAAACCGAACCCGCACCCCGGTTTAAAGAAACCGAACAGAGGTACATGCTGGTCGCGGCTTGATGCAGACGAGACATTGGCAAAAAGAACCCCGCCGACAATCCGCGAACAGGGGGAAATCGGGAAGCGATATTCCATCTCCCCGTAAACAAAATCCTCCCCGCGCCATCTCCCCTGTGCATATCCCCGGCCTGATGCATTCATCTGGTCGAACCCGTTCGACATGAGATTCAGGTACGGAAGGTCGCCGCTGACCTTAAAGCAACCGTAGGCCCAGAAAGCAAGCAAATGTCGCGGGATCATCCTTGAAAGTCCAACGTAGGTGCGGAATTCGGTCCACAGCCTGGATCCGTTCCTGCTGCTGCCAAGGAATGAAAAATTATACAGGTAGTTGATATTGACATAAACTCCCTTGTAAGCATTTATGATGTTGTCGCGGGTATCATAGGCGAAGTTGAGACTGATCCCCGAGGTTGTATAGGTATCCGGGTTAAAATTATGTACAAGGGAATAGGCATAATGCGGAGTCATCACAAAATGGGCAGTGTCGAGGTTGAGGTCCGCATCCACAATATTGTAATAATGGTCAAGGTGATATCCCAACCCTGCAAAGAAATGGCCTGAAACCTCCCTGAAAAGTATGTTGTGCAGCCTTACCCAGTTAAACTTCATCAGGTACCTGCCATTGTTGTCATAGCTCTCCTCGTCGGCAGGGTCGACCGGGATATTCGGGTCGTAGGTCTTTGGCCCGGTACCCAGTCCGTAGGTAGGCAGCCGAAAAAAATACCATCTCCAGTCGGTCTGAATAAACCACTTATTGCGGTCAAGGAATATGTTGCTGCGAACCAGTACGATCAGCTGCCGTTTGGTCGTCCACAGTACCTGCCCGGAACCTGCCGAGAGTTTGGTTGCCGGGTTGTGACCCATTGGCCATGAGAGCGAGGCACCGGCTCCGAACTGGAACCCGGTTGTGGGAGAGAGGCCGATCAATGGTAAAATGATGGCCCTGACTTTCCGGGAAGGGATCGTCGGATCAATCACCTTTTTTTTTGAAAGGATGTCGAAAATATCTTTTTGGGGGCAATCAGCAATGGTTGTGAGCGAATCATGAACAAAACGGCTCCCGGTTTCCTGTCCGGCGGAAACATATCCCAAGCCTAAAGATATGATAATGAAAATATTTCGGAAAATAGTCTGCATCTTCAGGGGTCAAAAGTAATAAATTAATTGCTTTTCGTTAGTTTTGTATGCGCAACTATGATGAAAATTCAATTTTTTAAATACCAGGGGACCGGTAACGATTTTATCATCGTTGACAACCGGCTGATCCGCTGGGAACCCACTGTACAGCAGGTTTCATCGCTCTGTGACCGTCATTTCGGGATCGGGGCCGACGGGTTAATGCTTCTCAGCGAAAAACCGGGTTATGACTTTGCCATGACCTATTATAACGCTGACGGCAATGAAAGTTCGATGTGCGGGAATGGCGGACGGTGTATGACCGCCTTTGCCCGGTCGCTCGGGCTGGTTGATAACCGTGCCCAATTCTGGGCCATCGACGGCAGGCATGAAGCCGAAGTTTCTGAAAGACCTTCAGGTTCCAGTTATCGGCTGAAAATGAAGGATACCTGGATCGAAAGAATTTTTACCGACGGTTTGTTTCTCAATACAGGCTCTCCCCATTTTGTGATATTTGTTGACGATCCCATGAATATTGATGTTTTTAATGCGGGACGGGAACTCCGGCTGGATGAACGGTTTGCCCCCGGCGGGACAAATGTCGATTTTGTCGGGATTCAGGGCGCATCGGTCTTTGTGCGCACCTACGAACGGGGCGTGGAGGATGAAACGCTGTCATGCGGCACCGGGGTTACGGCAGCAGCCATTGCAACGGCCTTCAGGAACCCGGGAAATTCAGGTTTGTACAGGATTACAACCCCGGGAGGGGAATTAAAGGTAAGCTTTGTGCAAACCGGGGAACTGTTTTCAGAAGTATGGCTGGAGGGGCCGGCGAAAATGGTGTTTGAGGGGATGATGGAGGTTAAATAGCGAGGTAGCGAGGTAGCGAAATTGCGAAATTGTTAAAAAATGAAATTTTGAAAATAATAACCGACATTTTGGCTGGTCCGACAATACGGTTACGCGCGCTGGAACCGGGGGATGTTGCCCTGCTTTACGAATGGGAAAATGACACCTCCGTCTGGAAGGTGAGCAATACCCTGGCCCCTTTTTCCAAATTCCAGCTGGAGGAGTATGTGTTAAATTCGCAAAATGACATATTTTCGTCGAAGCAATTGCGTCTTATGGTTGTACTTCCGGGGTCCGGAGAAGGGGAGACTGCCGTTGGGTCGATCGACCTGTTTGATTTCGACCCCTTTCACCTCAGGGCAGGGGTCGGTATCCTGATCCGTGAACCATTCCGGAAAAAGGGGTTTGCAGAAGAGGCACTGCATCTCCTCCTCAATTATGCCTTCAACACTCTCCTTCTTCACCAGATCTACTGCCATATCACTCCTGACAACCTGCCGAGTTTACACCTTTTTCAAAAAGCCGGATTTATTAAATGCGGGACGAAGGTGGACTGGATCAGGGATGGAGGAGAATGGAAAGAGGAATGGATGTTCCAACTTATCCGCCACGATGGTTAATTTATTTTCCAACTATAAAAACAACCCAAGGCGCTCACTTGCCGGAGATCTTATGCCCCTCATCCTGGGCGCGGCCATCCTTCTTATCCTGGCTTTTGCACTGCTGCGCCTCTATGTCTCAACCACCCGGGCCATGATCGGTCTGAACGGAGAGCAGAAATGCTATTTCTACATCCATACCGGGTCGGATTTTAATTCCGTGAGGGACTCCCTGGTAAAAAAAGGATACCTGAGGCATCCCCGTGATTTTGAATGGCTGGCCAGGAGAAAACATTACAATGACAAGGTGAGGGCGGGCCGGTACCTGCTGACCGAGGGGATGACAAACGCTGCCCTCGTTAATATGTTACGGGCCGGGAAACAGGAACCGCTGCGCGTTACCATCCAGAACCTCAGGAATCCTCAAGAGCTGGCAGGCCTGCTGGGAAGACACCTTGAAGTTGACTCCTCCCGCCTGGCCAGGCTGTTCAATGACAATGGCTACCTGGCAAAATTCGGCTCCTCCCCTGCCACGGTGTTCACGTTGTTTATCCCGAATACCTACGAGTTCTTCTGGAATACCTCGGGAGACCAGCTTATGACCCGGATGGCCTTTGAATACAAGCGTTTCTGGTCACCCCTGAGAAGACAAAAGGCCGACTCGATGGGGATGACCATCCCTGAAGTTGTGACCATGGCCTCGATTGTTGAGAAGGAGAGCAATAAAAATGATGAAAAGCCGGTCATTGCAGGAGTATACATAAACCGACTGAAAAAGCATATCCCGCTGCAGGCCGACCCCACCGTGATCTTTGCCTGGAATGATTTCACAATCAGGCGGGTGCTTAAATTACACACCCAGCTGAATTCCCCTTACAACACCTATGTCAACACCGGGCTCCCGCCGGGCCCTATCTGCCTGCCCTCCATTGCATCGATCGATGCGGTTCTTCATGCACAGCCTCATGCCTATCTCTATTTTTGCGCGAGGGAAGATTTTTCGGGATATCACAATTTTGCCGGAACACTGGATGAACACAACCGGAATGCTCGGCGGTACCAGCATGCCCTCGATATGAGAAAAATAAAATGAGAGGAGTGAAACTCAAATCAAGGGCCGGGCTGATCCTGCTATGGCTGCTGGCGATGTCTGCAACACCGCGTCCGGCCTTCTGCCAGCCGGCCGGCCCATCCCTGCACGACACCACCGGGATCCGCAAAGGTCGCCTTACCGGGGTCCTGGCAGCCCAGGGAACCCTGTATGCTGCCTCGCTTACCGGCCTGTACTTCGCCTGGTATAAGGATTATCCCCAGACAACCTTTCACCTGTTCAACGACAACGGGGAATGGATGCAGGTTGACAAATCGGGGCATACCATAACCTCCTATTACATAAGCCGTATCGGGTATTCGACCTATCGCTGGTCGGGGGTCAGGGAAAGTGCGGCTGCCTGGTACGGAGGGCTGCTGGGCTTTGCCTATATGCTTAATATTGAAATCCTTGACGGTTTCTCCTCCCAATGGGGCTTTTCCCTGGGAGATTTCACGGCAAACACCCTCGGGAGCCTCATATTTATATCGCAGCAACTGGGCTGGCATGAACAGCGGTTCTCACTTAAATATTCCTTTCACCAGACACAGTTTGCAAAATACAGGCCCGATCTCCTGGGCGACAACCTGATCCAGAACATGATCAAGGATTACAATGGTCATACCTACTGGGTTTCAGGGAACGTCTCCTCCTTTTTACATAAAAGTTCCCGCTTTCCCAAATGGTTCAACATTGCGGTCGGTTATGGTGCCGAAGGGATGACAGGAGCCTTCGGAAATTCAACGGATCATAACGGGCAGAATATCCCGCAGTTTCCCCGTTCCAGGAAATTTTTTCTTTCATTCGATGTGGACCTGACCAGGATCCCAACCCGGTCGAAGCTTCTCAAACAGGTATTCACCGTTCTGAGTTTTATAAAAATCCCGGCCCCTGCGCTTGAATACAATACCACCGGGCTTTTTAGGGGATACGCTTTCTACTATTAAAAAAACTGCGTATATTTACCTTTTTATCCGAAATGGAAGCAACAAACGATCCCCGGGACTCCGGTCATAAGTACCCTTATGACGGCGCATCTGCCCCGCAAAACCTGCCCAATGCCAGCATGATCCTGGTCCTGGGCATTCTCTCCGTTTTTCTTTGCTGGTGGCATATCGTCTCCCTGGCGGGGATCATCCTTGGAATTGTTGCCCTTGTTAAGGCCGGGAGGGAAAGCTCCCGATATTACTCAGATCCTTCCAGGTACACGACCAGTTCGCTGAACAGTGTAAAAACCGGTCGGACCTGTGCCATCATCGGGTTATCCATCTCCATAGTTGTATTCGTTTTTGTTATATTACTGATATTAGGCGTTTTAGCCGAACTGCCCTATTGGGGTATGATCCACTGATTATGAAAATTCTGCCCGTTCAGCACATCCGGGAAGCGGATGCCTACACGATACAGCATGAACCGGTTTCCGGTATCGACCTGATGGAACGTGCCTCATCTGCCTGTTTTAACTGGCTGAAAGCCAATATCTCACCTGAAAGAACCATCAATGTATTCTGCGGGTCGGGCAATAACGGGGGCGACGGGCTTGCGATTGCAAGGATGATGTCGGAGGCGGGATTCCAGGTCAGGGTTTTCACCTTCTCTCCCCCGGGGATGATGTCGGAAAGCTGCAGGATCAACTTTCTGCGAATGCAGGAATGCAGGAATGCAGGAATGCGGGAATGCAGGGAGATGAGTGATTTGGGCGGGATTGACAGGATACCTGGTGGCGATGTGGTGATAGATGCCCTGTTTGGCAGCGGGCTTTCAAGGCC
>JBAXFZ010000223.1:0-7047 GCA_037139685.1 Bacteroidota bacterium | reverse complement strand
TTAGTTGACAACGACTCGGTGGATGGCTCGGTAAAGATGGTCAGGGAAAAATTTCCCGAGGTTCATCTTATTGAGAACAAAGACAATAAGGGATTCTCATCGGCCAATAACCAGGCCATCCGCAAATCTGCCGGAGAGTACATCCTGTTGCTTAACCCCGATACGATTGTTGAAGACGACACCCTGAGGAAGGTGGTCGACTTCATGGATGAACATCCTGATGCCGGCGGTCTCGGCGTTAAAATGCTCGACGGCAAGGGAAAATTCCTGCCTGAAAGCAAGCGCGGGCTGCCATTGCCTAAGGTTGCTTTCTTCAAAGTTTTTGGTTTATCAGCCCTTTTTCCCCGGTCACGCATATTCAGCACCTACCATCTCGGGTACCTCGACAAGGACAAGACCCACGTGGTTGATGTGCTGGCCGGAGCTTTCATGCTGCTGCGCAAAAAGGTGCTTGATAAAATCGGGTTGCTCGACGAAGCCTTCTTCATGTATGGAGAAGATATTGACCTGAGTTACCGGATCACCGAGGCTGGGTATAAAAATTACTATTACCCGGGAACCAGGATCATACATTATAAAGGGGAAAGCACCAAGAAGAGCAGCCTGAACTACGTGTTTGTCTTTTACAATGCAATGATCGTATTTGCAAAAAAACACTTCTCGAAAGAAAATGCCCGTGCCTTTTCGGTCATGATCAACATTGCCATATACTTCCGGGCCTTCATATCGATCCTGATAAGATTTTTCAACAGGGTTTTCCTCCCCATGATCGACGCGCTGCTGATTTTTGCCGGGATTTACCTGATCAAGGGATACTGGGAAAAGCATTTCATCTTCCCTGACGGGGGACATTACCCTGATGCTTTTATTTATATAGCAGTCCCCATATATTTAACCATCTGGCTTTTATGCATATTTTTAAGCGGGGGATACGACAAGCCGCTCCGGTTACGCAGGGTCATCCAGGGGATGGCCGCGGGGACCATTATCATCCTCGTTCTGTATTCCCTGTTAAATGAGCACTACCGTTTTTCGCGTGCCCTTATCATCCTGGGGGCCACCTGGGGCAGCCTGATCATGCTCGGTGTGCGGTATATGCTGCATTTCATGAATATCAGCGGTTTCAGGCTCAATTCAGAGAAGAACAAGCGCTTTGTTATCATTGGTGAGAGGGAGGAGGCCGAACGGGTTGCCGACCTGCTCCAGAAAACCGGCATGAACCCCTCCTTCACAGGGCTGGTGAGTTATCACAAGCACAAGAGCAACTCAAACGGCTTTATCGGGCACCTCGGGCAGATCAAGGAGATCATTACGATTCACAAGATCAACGAGGTGATCTTCTGTGCCAAGGATGTTCCGGCGCAGGTCATTATCGACAAGATGTCGGAGCTGAAAAATGAACAGGTTGACTATAAAATAGCCCCCCCCGAAAGCCTCTCGATCATCGGCAGCAACTCGATCAACACCTCGGGCGACCTTTACGTGATCGACATCAATGCCATCACGAAAAAGACCAACCGCAGGAACAAGCGGCTGCTCGATCTGCTTGTATCGCTGGCACTACTGGTTCTGTACCCTGTTGCCCTGTTTTTTGTCAGGAACCCGATAGGGTTGATCCGGAATATCTTTGCTGTTTTCTTCTCCTGGAAGTCGTGGGTCGGGTTTACCCACCACACCATGCCCGAAGCCCACCGTCTGCCCGAGATCAAGCCGGGGGTGCTCAACCCGCTGGATGCATTCAAAAACAAGAACCTGGCAGAGGAGACCATGACCCGCCTCGACCTCCTCTATGCCCGGGACTACAAGCTCACCAACGATTTAAACATCATACTTAAGGGATTCAGACAACTTGGCAGGGGATAAAACTTATTTTTATTTTGAATGTTTCAAAATAAGAAAAAGCGTTACCTTTGCATAAATCCAATAATTTATTTGTATATGTCAAATTATGAGGTAGTTATCCCAAAACTTGGCGAAAGTGTCATCGAAGCCACCATCACCCGCTGGTTAAAGCAGGAAGGGGAAATAATCCGGGAGGATGAACCACTGGTTGAGATCGCCACCGATAAAGTTGATTCAGAAATCGTCTCTCCCGTATCCGGGAAACTTATAAAAAAAATGTTCGGAGAAGGTGATCCGGTGGCAGTAGGCGCAATCTTTGCCATCGTGGAAACAGCCGGCATTGAAGCCGGGAAATCCGACAATCAGGATGTTCCCGGAACAACACCCGTTGCACCAATTGCTGCTGAAACAACAGCAGCTCCTGCATCAGAAACCGGTCCAGGTATTGCTGAAGCTGAGCCGGCCGAAAGCGGAGCATCTTCCGGTACCCGTTTTTATTCGCCCCTGGTGCGCAGCATTGCCCTCCAGGAAAACATCTCCTTCACCGAACTTGACGCGATTTCAGGAACCGGCAAGGATGACCGCCTGACCAAACAGGATCTGCTTGACTACCTGAAAGACCGGAAGCTGGGAATCAAGCCTGTTGTCCAGGAAGCCCAGGCTGTTGCTGCAGCAGCCCCTGTAGTCGCCGCCCAGAAAGTTTCGCAGGTTATTCCAGGCGAAGACCGCATTGTTGAGATGGACCGGATCCGCCAGCTTATCGCCAACCATATGATCAGGTCGGTGCAAAGTTCGGCCCATGTAACCTCCTTCCAGGAGGTTGATATGACACGGGTGGTGCAATGGCGCGACAAAAACAAGGATGGATTTCTTAAACGTGAAAAGGAGAAGCTCACCTTCACCCCTATCTTCATCGAAGCCATTGCAAAAAGTGTCAGGGACTTCCCGATGATCAACGTATCGGTCGACGGTACCAAGATCGTGGTGCATAAAAATGTCAACATTGGCATGGCTGTCGCCCTGCCCAATTTCAACCTGATCGTTCCCGTGGTCCGCAGCGCCCATGAAAAGAGCCTGCTCGGGCTTGTAAAATCGGTCAACGACCTTGCCGAACGTGCACGGATCGGCAAACTAATACCCGATGAGATTTCGGGCGGAACCATCTCGATCACCAACCTGGGGTCATTTGGAACACTCATGGGAACCCCCATCATAAACCAGCCCCAGACCGCCATCGTGGCGGTGGGAGCCATTAAAAAGCGGGTCGTTGTGGTCGAAACTCCCGATGGCGACACCATGGCAATCCGCCCCATCATGATGATCTCGGTAACCTATGACCATCGCGTGATTGACGGGGCGCTCGGAGGACAGTTTCTCAACAAAGTTGTCTCCTATCTTGAAAATTTCGATTCTAACCAGCCCATTTAATGGAATTAACCCTCACAAAACCCATTGCCTTTTTCGACCTTGAGACCACCGGGATCAAAGTTGCAACCGACCGGATCGTTGAAATCTGCATCCACCGTGTGAATGCAGACAATTCAACCCAGACGCGCACCATCCGCATCAACCCGGGGATACCGATTCCTCCCGAGGTGACGGCCATCCATGGGATCACTGATGAGGATGTGAAGGACTGCCCGCCCTTTAAGATGGTGGCACGCGAACTGGCTCACTTTCTTGAAAATTGTGACCTTGCAGGGTTTAATTCGAACCATTTTGATATTCCGCTGCTGGTGGAGGAGTTCCTCCGTGCCGGCATCGATTTTGATTTAAAGGGACGACGGTTTGTAGATGTTCAGAACATCTTTCATAAAATGGAACCGAGGAACCTCAGTGCTGCCTACAGGTTTTACTGCGAAAAGGAGCTGATCAATGCACACAGTGCCGAAGCCGATACAATGGCGACTTACGAAATACTGAAAGCACAGCTTGACCACTACGCAGATGTTCCTTTCAGGGACCGCAAGGGGAATGTAAGCCAGCCTATTGTCAACGATATCAAGGCGCTCAGTGACTTTTCGTTCGGGATGAACAATGTAGACCTGATCGGGCACATTGTTTATAACGAGAAAAACGTTGAAGTTTTCAACTTCGGCAAGCACAAGGGCAAGGCTGTTGCAAAAGTACTGAAGGATGAGCCATCTTACTACGACTGGATGATGAAGGGGGAATTTCCCCTTTCGACAAAGAAAGTATTGACAATGCTGAAGCTCCGGGGGTTCAACAATGAATCGGTGAAACTCGATCTGCTTTAAAAAACTCTGTTCCGGGTATGAAAATTATCTGTATCGGGCGCAATTATGTTGACCACATCAGGGAGCTCAACAATGCAATCCCCGCCTCCCCCGTTTTTTTCCTGAAACCTGATTCTGCATTGCTTATCCGCAACAGGCCTTTCTATTATCCACCCTTTTCGTCGGAGATTCATTACGAGGCTGAACTGGTGCTGAAGATATCGAAAGCCGGTAAGAACATACAGAAACGCTTTGCAACCACCTATTTTGATGAAATCGGGATAGGCCTCGACATGACCGCACGCGATCTGCAGGATGCTGCAAAACAGAAGGGGCTTCCCTGGACGATTGCCAAGGGATTTGATCAGTCGGCCCCCCTTGGCAGCTTCCTTCCGAAAGAAAATTTCAAAGATCTCACCGATATAGCTTTTCACCTCGACCTGAACGGAGCCACCGTTCAGCGCGGCAATTCAGGCCTGATGATCTACCCGTTCGACGATATCATCGCCTATATATCCAGGTTTATGACCCTGCGTACGGGCGATTACATCTTTACCGGTACACCTGCCGGGGTCGGCCCTGTTAAGGTCGGCGACAGGCTGGAGGCCTTTATCGGTGAAGACCGGCTGCTTTCCTGCCTGGTGAAATAATTTACACACGATTAACTCCCCCCTCAACTCAGCACAATCTCATTGATCACATTGGCCCCTACCTCCTTGTTAAGCGCTGCGACAATCTTGCTGCGGGCGAAGATCAGTTCGTTGCGCAGGGCGGCAGATTCGACCCTTATGAACAGGACCTTGTTGCGGATCTGAAGGTTTGCCGTGTTTTTTGCGATCATCTCCCCTACCACCTTTTCCCACGCACCGATCACCTTTGCTTCATTCAGTTTATCGCGAAGATGAAACGAGTCAAGAAACTCCTCAATTGCCGCCTTGAGCGGTTTTTCGGTTGATTTTCTCATTTTTGAATTCCTTGGTGCAAAGATAGGGATTCAACCCTTAATCACCGTCAGCCAGGGGAAGGTTGAATATTTTATGTTCAATATCCATCGAATTAAACATGGCAGTGATGCGTTCCCTGCTTGTATCTGTAATAAATACCTGCCCGAAACTGTTTTCACTGACAAGACGGATAAGCTGGGCGACCCGGAGATCATCGAGCTTGTCGAAAACATCATCAAGCAGGAGTATCGGTTTAAATCCCTTTATATTCCTCGTGTATTCAAACTGGGCCAGTTTAATTGCAATTACAAATGATTTTTGCTGGCCCTGCGACCCGAACTTTTTAACCGGGTATCCGTCAAGCATGAATTCCAGGTCGTCCTTGTGAATGCCAACCGTGCAATACTGCGCTGCACGGTCCCTTGCCAGTGCTGTTTTAAAGATATCACGGAAAGAGTTCCCGCTGAGTTGCGAAACGTACCGGATATCAACCGATTCGCTTCCCCGGCTCAGGAAACTGAAATACTGCTGAAAAAGAGGATTAAACAAGGCCAGGAACTGCTCTCTTTTTGAAGAAATCAGTTCACCCAGCCGGATAAGCTGCTCATCCCATATTTCAATCATGGCAGCATCAAAATAGCGCTGTTCGGCAAAGGTCTTCAGGAGTGCATTCCTCTGAAAAAGAGCCTTGTTATACTGGATCAGGTCATCCAGGTAGAATTTATCGAACTGCGAGATCACACTGTCGATGTATTTCCTCCTAAGTTCACTGCCGTCGTTGATCAGGTCGCGATCATAGGGGGAGATCATAACCAGCGGAAAATTGCCGATGTGATCGGCAAGCCGGTCATACTCATTTTCGTTGAGAAGAAATCGCTTGCGCTGCTGTTTTCGCTGGATGCACTGAACAAGATCGGTTGTTTCGTCATTTTTCAGGAAGGTGCCGTGAATGGCAAAAAGTTCCTCGCCGTGACGGATGTTCTGTGCATCGAAACTGGAGAAAAAGCTCTTGCAAAAGGAGAGGTAGTGGATAGCATCGAGCAGGTTGGTCTTCCCGGTACCGTTGTTGCCTACAAAGCAGTTGATCTTGCCGGAAAAGCCAAATTCCGCCAGTGTGTAATTTTTAAAACCGACCAGAAGCAGCTTTTGCAGGTACATGTCAGTTGTTGATTTCAGCGATTATATTACCGATCTGCTCCATCAGCCAGAGGGGAGTGGAGGTTGCCCCGCATATCCCGATGGTGTTAATATTTGTAAACCATTCGCTTCGCAAATCGCCCGGGTCCGACACAAGTTTCGTATTCGGGTTCACCTCCTGCACAACCTTGTACAGGATCAGCCCGTTTGAGCTTTTCCCCCCGCTTACAAAGATTACCAGGTCAAACCGGGAAGCAAAGTTACGCAAATGAACCGACCGGTTTGAAACCTGCCGGCAAATACTGTCGTTCCATTTAAAATCGGCGGGCTTGCCATCTGAAACCCTCTCCATTTCCATCCCGATGATCTTCACAAGTTCATTAAATTCAGCCACTCCCATGGTTGTCTGGCTGAAAAACCTCACTGGCCGGGCAAAATCAATCATGTGCAGGTCATGGCGGCTTCCCACCACGATCGCGGTTTCCCCGGTTTGACCGGTCAACCCCTTTACCTCGGCATGACCTGCCTTGCCGTAAATAACGACCTGCCCGTTTACCATTTCCATCTCAAGGAATCCTTTATAAACTGCATCCTCGAGATGGAGCACGATCGGGCAGGATGCATCGATAAGTTCAATATTATTTTCGAAGGCAATGCGGTAAGTTCCAGGCGGTTCACCGTGGGCCCTGATGAGAACCCTGCAGTCGTGCAGGTTTTCAAGATCCGCATGGGAGATGATCTTCAGTCCTGAATTGGCAAGCCTGGCAACTTCCAGTTCATTGTGTACGATTTCACCAAGGCAGTATAGTACGGGTATGGTTTGCAATTCGCGTTCGGCAACTGCAATGGCATAATCAACGCCAAAACAAAAGCCGGAATTCGGATCG
>JBAXFZ010000222.1:0-7055 GCA_037139685.1 Bacteroidota bacterium | reverse complement strand
TATCGCCATCTTTGATAACATGGGGAACACTGTATTCTCCGCCGAAAGGAACTACCCCGCAGAGCGTGGCAGCATCGACCTGAAAAACCTGCCTGCCGGCTGCTACATTGTACGGATAAGTTCCCCGGATCTTATGTTCACAAAGGGTTTCCTCCATTACTGAGACGACTTCCATGAGGGTACCCTGGCAGGCATGCAATCTGTACAAAAAGATAACACTGGCATGGCCAGGATCTAAAGTAAATTCCTGTTATGGCATAACAGCTAAAATTGACATATCAACGGGCCGTTTTTTTTTATAATTTTATGCGGTCTAAAAAAGTTCCTCCATTTTAAAAATTCCCCTATGAACAGATTTACCCAGTTCCGGCATCGCCTTCCCGTTTTCATGGCGCTCCTGGCTTTTTTATCCTCCTTTCAGCTCCTGGCGCAGTACCAGGATAATCCGAACCTCGACCAGGTTCCGGGCTACCTCCGGGAATCCGCTCCAAAGACCACCGATCTTCCGCTCTCGACCATCATAACCATTAACAATTATGATAATTTCAACCTCGGGGTCGACTTCGGTGAGAGTAACATGGCTGAGAATACGCAGGTTCCCTCATGGTTCTTTACAGCCTACAACACAAATACGGCCCATCATACCGAAAACGGGATCGACTGGGCAACCATTACACCTGCATTTGGCGCCTCCATGCAGGGAGACCCTGTTATGACCTATGACAGCATCGGCAACCTCTTCTACATGAATATGTACGGTACCACCATTTCCGGTTGCAAGGTGATGGCCTCGACCAACAACGGTGTATCTTGGGGCCCTTCGGTTACCGCCATTGCCGGGAATGACAAGAACTGGATCGCCTGCGACCAGACTGCCGGCCCCTATGCAAACTATGTTTATTGCACCATGACCAACGGGGGCCCCCCGGGTAATTTTTCCCGCAGCCTCGACCATGGCCTCACCTTTACCTCCACCTTTGCACCCACCACACAGCAGATACCCGGCATGATGGTCTGCGTGGGTCCCGAAGGCAATGTCCAGGGTGGTGCAGTGCACGTTGTTACAAACAGCGGCAGCTCCTTTACCTCCACCTACACCTTTTACCTGTCGACCGATGGCGGCCTCACCTTCACTCAGAAGTCGGCCCAGCAGTTCTGCAATACCGTAGGCAGCCAGGTAGGCGGCAGGAACTCTGTCCAGAACATGCGTACAAGGCCCTACCCGATGATCGCGGCCGACAATACCTACGGGACGCACCGCGGCCGGCTCTATTGTGTCTATGCATCTAACGATCCCCCGGGCGACGGCAACAAGCCGGATATCTGGTGCCGCTACTCCGACAACGACGGAACCACCTGGTCGGCTGCAACAATAATCAATGACGATGCCAACACCCAGACCCACCACCAGTGGCACCCTGCGATCTGGTGCGACAAACAGACCGGAAGGCTTTATGCCATGTGGATGGATACCCGCGACTGCCCGACAAGCGACAGCGCCATGATCTACGCCTCCTATTCCGACAACGGCGGTGTGACCTGGGCGGCAAACAAGGTCCTGTCGAACCAGAAAATGAAGATTGACTGCCCCACCTGCGGCGGTGGGGGAACACCGCGGTACCAGGGAGATTACAACGGTATCGTGTCGAATAAAAAGGTCGGGATGGCAGGCTGGACGGATTTCCGCCAGGGCAGTTTCATGAGCGTCACCGCCTATTTCCCCGATTTCGCCATGGCGATCAACCATACCTCCGATACCCTCTATGTGAGCAACGACAGCACCGACTTCATTGTCAGCGTGCCCGATGTAAAACTGTACACCGACACGGTGGTCCTCTCCGGGCTGATCACCCCGGCCCCTGCAACAGGCACCATTACCTTCACCTTCCCCCAGGGAAACAAGATCACCACTTACCCGGGTACAAAAATCGTCAGGGTGAAGCTCAGCGGGAATGTACCGCTGGCAGATTACACGGCAACCTTTTTTGGAAAGGGACCCAATGGCACACCCGCCCACCAGCGCACCGCCACGATCAAAGTACTGGCCTCCCAGTCACTGGCCGTTTCGGTGACTGCATCGCCTGCCTCCGTTTGCCCCGGAGGGTCAACACAGTTGCAGGCCTTTGCCAGCGGAGGAGTCAACCCCTATACCTATACATGGACCTCCAACCCCCCGGGATTTAACTCCACGCTCTCGAGCCCGACGGCAAACCCGACTGTCAACACACGTTACATCTGCACCGTTCACGACAATGCCGCCCATGTTGCAAAGGACAGTGTGATGGTTACCATCAGTTCAGCCCCTGCGAATCCCGGCACCATTTCGGGGAACACAGCCCCCTGTATGTCGAGCAACGCAAGCTACAGCATCGGATCGGTCGTGGGTGCAACCACCTACAACTGGACTGTTCCCGCCGGAGCCAACATCGTTTCCGGACAGAACACCACCACCATCTCCGTTCTCTGGGGAACAACCTCGGGTGATGTGGCAGTAACGGCAGGAAACACCTGCGGAAACAGTACAGCCAGCCAGCTCCTGGTAACGCTTACCCCGGCTCCTTCAACCCCGGGCACCATCAGCGGGCCATCGAACGTCTGCGCGGCCACAACGGTCAACTTCAGCGTTCCCCCGGTTACAGGGGTAACAAACAACTGGACCGTTCCCCCCGATGCCCTGATAACCGCCGGCCAGGGAACAGATGCCATCACCGTGCTCTGGGGAATCAATGCCGGTTTTGTCAGCGTAAATGCCCAGATTGCCACCTGCATCAGCACGCCGGCTACGCTGGCCGTGAACGTGGAAACCCTCCCGACACCTGCACAGGCTGTCATGGGCCCGGATACCGTTTGCAAGGGCCTCGGAGGCTACCAGTTCAGCATCCCGCTGATCAGCAATGCTTCGACCTATGTATGGACACTGCCAGCCGGCGCTGCCATTACACAGGGACAGGGTACCAGCTCCGTCACGGTTGATTTCAGCAGCTCGGCCATCTCCGGCGCCGTTACGGCGGCAGGAAGCAACCTCTGCGGTACGGGAACGGCAGGTTCAAAGAATGTCTTTGTGATGGTTTGTACCGGGATCAGTGAGAACCCGCTCAATTCCCGTATTACGATCTATCCCAACCCTGTTCACGGGCTCCTGTCGCTTTCGATCATAGGAAGCGAGAAGCAAATAGAAGTTGAGATCACCGATGTAAACGGCCACAGCATGTTCAGCCAGTCGCTCGACAACCTGCCTGCCGATTATACACGCCAGGTTGATGTCAGCCGCTATGCAAAGGGAGTTTATATGGTCAGGCTCACGGCCGGATCGCGGGTTTTTGTCGCGAAGTTTGCCGTCAACTGAGAATCCTGTTATTAACATGCAAAAAGGCAAAACGGGCAACCCATTTTGCCTTTTTGTATTTTTCCTTTTCCGGCTCGGCCAGGGATTAGAAAAAATAGGATACATCACCATTTTTTTGTTCCCGCGATGTGCCGGATAGGATGCCCGAAAAATCCGTCCGATCTTAAAAAATTAACGAAAAGGGGGCCATGCGCAATTCCGGCAACTTTGTTTACCTTTGGAGGTGGAATCCCCGGGTATCCAATATTGCCCGGATTCAACTATCTTAGTCGAATGAATGCCAGCCAGAACGATATCGACCTGATTGAAAGGTACCTGCTTGGAAAACTGACCGATGCAGAGATTCATGCATTTGAGGCCCGGCTGGAAGAGGACCGGGAGTTTGCCCGGAAATGCAGGCTGATCAAGACCTTCCCCGAAATGATGAGCGAGGCGGGAAGAGTTGAATATGGAAAATTGGCGGAGGTGGAAGCCGCACCTGAGGTTGTTAAGAAAAAATTCCGCATCCCTCTCCCCGGGAACCTTGCCTGGGGAGCCCTGGCCATTGTTTTAATCGTGGCGGTAGCTCTTTACTTCATCATGAATGCCCGTCCCGTTGAAGATAAGGCAGTGAAGACGGAGAGCCCCCTCCTGACCGACACTTCCGCGGTGCCGGTAAAACAAGCCCCGGAAAAGAAACCCGAAATTAGTGGGGTGGATAATCCCGTTAACCCTGTGCAAAGGGCCATAGAGCTTGATAATCCCGCCGACGGGATGACCCTCAGCCGGAAAGAGGATCACCTGTTCAACTGGCAGCAGGAGACCGACTCCTTTACAAATTTCTATATCTACTCTGAGCTCCAGGATAAAATGGTATTCTGGCGGGGTATCAAACCCGGTATCCGTGAATACAAGGTCCCTGCCAAATTCCTCTACCCCGGGAGGTTCTACTGGTATGTCGGCACTAAGGAGGTAAAGCGGTCGTTTGTTATCAGTGAATAAAATTACTGGTCAGCTAACCCTGAAACCCGGGTTATGATCCTAAACGGTTAACATTGGGTACTTCATCATAATAAAATGTGCACAGGATTTCCATAAGGAGGGATGAACCATGACAAAATCAACACCTGCCCTGAGTAATCCCGGGTTCATCGTTTCCCCGTCCTCAATTGTAAGAAATAACGATGGGTCAAAATAATAACCTGCCAGATTGGCTTCAGCCCGTTATACAGGATGGCCGACAGCTTTGAATCCCTACCTTGAAAAGATCACTTTCCTGTAAATTGTCGCGAATCCTGTTTTAAGCCGCAGGATGTAAACACCCGGCGGGACATGGTCGAGCCGGAGCTGGTATTCCGATGCATTGACTGTGGCTGATGCGGTTACATCCCCGAACTGGTTTACCAGGGAGAGCTCCTTTAAAGGAACAGGTGAATTTATTGTGATCTGGTCATTGGCAGGGTTAGGGTACAACTGAACAGCGTACCGGTCATTTTCTGCAACACCGGAATTTCCGACCCTGATATATTTGACCTTTGTATTGGTGCTTGAACCTCCGCCGTTTGTGACGGTAAGGGCGACATCGTACTGCCCTGACACGTAATATGTTACAGCTGGCGGGTATTGCTGGGAGGAGGTGCCCGGGGTGCCGCCCTGGAAGGTCCACTGCCATGTCAAGGGATTCCCTGTCGACTGGTCATAGAATTGAACCTGGCCTCCGACGGCAATGTTGGTCTGGCTGGCCGTAAAATTTGCAACCGGTGCCCCCGGAGGTGAAACGATGATATACTGGCTCTTGGTGTTGGTACTTGAACCGGCGGTGTTGACAACCGTAAGCGAAACATCATACTGCCCGGCGGTGTTGTAAGTTACCACAGGAGGAGTTTGAAGTGTGGAAGATGAAGGGGTCCCCCCCGGGAAACTCCACTGCCAGGTTGTCGGTGACCCGGTCGAAAGGTCGGTGAACTGAACCTGCCCGCCTGCAGGGATATTGGTCTGGCTGGCAGTAAAATTGGCCACGGGAGGCGAAACCGGGTTTGTGACCGTAATGTAGTGAACCTTCGTATTGGTGCTCGATCCCGCAGCATTGGTAACCACCAGTGTTACATCATACTGGCCCGCCGCGTTGTACGTTACGGGCGGCGGGGTCTGCAGCGGGGATGAGCCCGGGGTGCCCCCCGCAAATGTCCACTGCCACGTGGTCGGAACCCCTGTCGACAGGTCGGTGAACTGAACCTGGGCCCCCGTCAGGATGTTGGTCTGGTTGGCGGAAAAATCGGCAACAGGAGGAATGGCGGGATTTGTGACGGTAATATAGTGAACCTTCGTGTTTGTATTTGAACCCGCCGAATTTGTAACCGTTAGGGTAACATCGTATTGCCCCGCAGTGTTGTAGGTGATCAGCGGCGGGGTCTGCAGGGTTGAGGAAGCCGGCGTGCCGCCCTGGAAGGTCCATTGCCAGGTAGTTGGTGTTCCGGTCGACTGGTCGGTGAACTGAACCTGGCTGCCCGTGGTGACGTTGGTCTGGTTGGCTGTGAAGTTGGCAACCGGGGCGGTAATGGCCACATGGATGTAGTTGGTTTTGGTGAGTGATCCCGAACCAAGGCCGTTCGTTGCGACCAGCGTTACCGAGTAATAGCCGACCCCAGAAAACTGGACATGCGGATTCTGGGTTGTTGAGGTGGTCCCGTCAACATACACGACCGAGGAGGGTGAAAATGACCACGCCCAGGAGGTGGGGGAGTTGGCAGTCAGGTCGGTGAAGATCACGGTCTGGTTTGGTGCCGGGTTTACATTGCTGGCGGTAAAATCGACCTGCGGTGAGGAGGCGCACTGGATTGTGCTCTTCAGTACCGACATGCAGCGGATGTCATTGCTGTTTGCAACAGATTGTCCCTGCGATCCTGTGAGGCTCTTGACATAACTCCCCCCGAAATCATCCAGCTGGTAAAGCAAATAGATGCTGTTGTCGCTTGAGGCGGCCAGGCTCGGGTAGACGCATTCATAGAGGTAATAATTGATCCCTCCGGTAACTTCCACGATATTGGGACACCACGAAACGCCATCGTTCACCGATGCCCTCGAGAAAACATGCCGGAGCCGGAAACCGGCATTATCGGTGTTTCCCGTGACACTTGACCAAACCGCGAAGATATGGTTGTACTGGTCGATGGTGATCGATGGCATGCTGCTCAGCGACAGGTTAAAATAGGGGAGATCCGTCCCTGTCGAACTCCATATGGATGGATCCTGCACCCACCCGATGAGATTCCCGGATGCAACCAGCAGCGTTGAATCAAGACTCTGAGGCAACTGGCCCTGGTTCTCGTTCCAGTAAATCACGCCGTCGGTAAAGGGAAACCAGTATTTCAAACCGGCATTGTCGCCGTTTGCCCGCTGCCTGCCAAAAATGAAATGCGCCTTTCCCTGGTTGTCCAGGGCAATGGCATTGGAGCCGTCGGGGCAAAAGTGTTCCGGCACTGTGGTGGTCCCGGGCCACAGGTTGTACAGGCAGCTCCAGACAACGGTCTTGGTCCAGGATGCACCGTTGTTTGTTGATTTCATGATGAACAGGTCATTCCAGCTGTCCCCCTCAACAAAACAAAGGGTATCTCCCTTAGGTTCAGCCCATGCATACGAGTCGGCCTGGAAATTAAGATAGGTCGAGGATGTCATGCCGGGGAGCTGCTGCCAGCCGGTCCAGGTGATGCCGCCATCTAGCGAGCGGTTA
>JBAXFZ010000221.1:0-7069 GCA_037139685.1 Bacteroidota bacterium | reverse complement strand
ATAGGCCGTCCAGTTAAAGGAGACCTGTGCCGGCGGGCCGGGTGACGGAACCAGGGTGACGGCTGCTGAAGGGGATCCTGAACAAACTGATTGGCTAAGAACGGTGTTGGCAAGAGAAGGTTTTGGTAAAACGACAACTTTGAACAGTGTATCGTGACTGGTGCAGGTGAGGTTATGGCTGCTGATTAAATAATGCATTGTATCGGCATTCAGACCTGTGTTGAAGAGGGTGTCATTCAGATAGGTAGAGGGAACAGTCCTGTTGTGGTAACCTGTCGTGGTTGCAGGGTACTGCGGTGCTGCCGTCCACGTAAACCCGGCCCCGGTTACATTGGTGGTAAGGTGGATGTTAACTGACTCCCCGCTGCAGATTGTTTTATGCATTGGCGAATTCGTTACCAGGGCCAGGGTATCAATCGTTACGCTTTTGATGATCGTATCCTTGCAGCCTTCGGTGGAATGGGCAATCATCATCACATTAAAGGTTCCGGGGTTAGGGAAAACATGCTGGGGGTTCGGATTATTTGTGGTGGTTCCTGCCGTTCCATCGCCCCAGTCCCAGTCCCAGCTTACCACCTGGTTCTGGTTGACCGTGGAATTGTCGTGGAAATGTGTCAGGTAGGTCGGACAATCAGGAGTGTAAGTGAAATCGGCATTCACCACCGTGTAGGTGAGTGTCATGGTGAGCGTTACGGTGCAGTTGTTAAATGCGGTTAGCGTGCAGCTGTACGTGGCTCCGGTCAGCGGATGAGGGACGGTAATTGATTCGGTGGTGTCGCCTGTACTCCACAGGTAATGAGCAAACCCGGGAGGCGCTGTCAGTGTTGCGGAGGTGTCTCCCTGGCACATGGCTGTCTGGATCAGGAGTGAGCTGCAGTAGGCTGAAACAAAGGCATAACCTCGGTGGGAGCCGTCAAGGATACAGCATCCTTTTGCAATAAAGGCGAGGGTGATATGCCGGCCTACGTAGGGGGTGAGATCCATGCCCACCGTGGTCCAGGGCCTGGCATACCTTGACCTCCCGTAGGAGTTGCACCAGGTCCAGCCGGGTGGCGGGGTGTTTGGGGTGGTGGGGGCTGAAATATAGTAATAACCGCAGGTGGGATCAAGGGTGTTGCCCACGCTGTCACGAATCACAACCTGGAAATTGGGCTGCTGGGCAACTGAGTGAGAAGGCGATTCAAGGACTACAGCGTACCGGTATACAAACAGGTAATTGGCACTTGTCACATATATTTTATAGTGGAGTTCGGCTCCATGCCGTCCGGTGGTGGTATCCCCGATCCGGGCTGAAAAACTTTCACCCGGGAATACTGTTGGAATTACCCCGCAGCTCCAGTAGTCCAGGTGACTGGGTGCAGGCATGATTTTATGGAGAGGTACCAGGAAGTTGGCGGGAAACGGAGGCCCTGTCAGCAATCCTGAATCCTGGCACGATGGGAGCGGGGGAGTGGTGCCGAAACCGTAACAGCCGGTCCACCCGGTCCAGTCGCCCATACTGAAATTGGAGTTTGTACACGAGGTGTTCAGGTTCCCGGTAAGAGGATCGTACATCGGTTTGTTATTGCTGTTTGCATCAGGATTCACCTTAAACAGGTTGTCAGGAATGAGCTGGGGGCCTAGTTTGTAAGACACCTGTCCGGGTTGCGAATAGGATTGCATGGATGGAAAAAAGAAAAAAGCACTGGCAAGGAGGAAAAAGAAAGTGCCTGGGATGGCCTGTAACTTTTTCCACAGATTAACGCGGTAATAGTCTTGCATTTCCATGAGATTACCCATTGTTCATGCAACTAGTCAGTAAAGATAATAAAAAAGTTAAAAAAAAGAACACACAATTTGCCTATTATTCTAACATGAAATACACAAGTCATAACAAACAACCCTTAAACTTTCATGCCATGGCGGGATATAGAACTAAGAAATTGAAAAACAGCGTTATCCCCTTCCCTAAACAAACAGACTGGTCGTCGCGGTTAGTACTACCCGATACAGAACAGTTCCGACTCCTCATGCCGTGAGGCAACCACGATTCTTGTCCCGTTTGCATGCCGGCTGAACAGTTCCCGCACCAGTTGGGGATGGTTGTTCTCAGCCGAGAGATGCGAGAGCACCAGGAGTTGCAACCGGGGGGATTTATGGGTTGTAAAGAGCTCCAGAGCCTGGTCGTTCGACAGGTGACCCTCCATTCCGCGGATGCGGCGTTTCAGGTAAATGGGGTAGCTGCCCCGTTCGAGCATTCCTTCATCATAGTTGGCCTCCAGGAAGGCGGCATGGCACTGGCCAATGTGATAAGCAACATGTTCACAGGCCATGCCGATGTCGGTGAAAACACCTGCCGTGAGCCCGTTTGCGCAAACGGTAAAGCTGTGCGGTTCGGAGGCGTCATGCATTTTGGGAAAGGGATTCACCAGAAGACTACCTGCCTCCACCGGGGTGCCCGCCCTGAAGGTTCTTACCAGCTCCTGGTCGAGGTTCATCCGGCTGTTGCGGTATGTCGTTTCGGTGATGTAAACGGGTATCCCGTGCTTGCGCGAGAGCACCTCGGCTCCACGTGAATGGTCGGTATGTTCATGGGTGATGAAGATCGCCCTTACCTTACGGATGGGCAGCCCTAATCGGATCATCCTTCGTTCGGTTTCCCGGCAGGAGATGCCGGCATCGATGAGCACGGCCTCGTTCCCGTCGCTTATATAGTAACAGTTTCCGTTGCTTCCCGAATTAAGCGAGGCGATGTAGAGTGGCATTGTGCAAAGAACGGGAAAAATCCTGCCGGAAAGGAAAAAACAAATAATGATTTTAACCCTGGATTTTTTAATACGTGGGTAATTCAATTGTTATATTAAATCTTCTAAAACAAGAATTAAAAAATTCAAAATCTATTGATTATTAGCAAAATATATAGTATATTAGGGTCCTCAATTCTGTGGTTGTCAGCCAAAAACAATTTGCTTCAACCCGGTATCCATCTGGAAAAATCTTCTTAGTGAAAAATTTCCCGGCACACCCGGCCGTAATAAAACAGTTCATTTTTGTATTGTCTTATTAATCTTTCAACTATGAAAACATTAACCAGGATTATCTCTGTTTCATTGATTTTACTATTGACCGTTACATGCAGGAAACACGATTCGGAAGATAAAACCGAGCCTGTTCAGCCACAGGTTGCCACTGTCAGCGGTTCAATTATCAGGAATGATTTCGGAACCGGTAAAATCTATGCCAATACCTTGTTAAGCCAGAACAGTTCGCTTAGTGATACAACGTTTTCGGTTGTTGTCTCTTCAGTCAGTGCACAGCTTATCCTTCTAACCACCAGTGATAAGAAACTGAAGGCGTTTACCTTTTCCTACAGCCTGAATAACAAGATGGTCGTCTACCCGGCGGGAATCGAGTCGACAGGGCTGTCGCTGATGCTTATTACGCCAGGAATCTGCACGACAAAATCCGATTCTCTCATTACGCGCATTGCAAAGATGAAAACACTGAAGTTTTTTCCTTCTTTGAAGGAATATATCAAAGATAACCTTTCTCAAAATGATTTAGGCCAGGTATGCAGGCAGAAACCATTCCAGGATATCCTGGATTCCTGTATCTCGGAGTTTTGCGGATTCCAGAATCGCGGGAAAAAAGCACCTGGCTATGACAACGATCTGTATTTTTCCGCCAAACGAACAAATGGAACAACCGTTGAGTTCAGGAACAACAATTTCCGTTTTGTGAAGATCTACCGGCAGGATTTGCTGCAGAACGGCAATGAAAAACAGGTTACTATTGTTAAAGAACACATGGAGGGCGGAACTATATTTGATTACGGGCAGGCTTTGCATCCGTTGGATATACCTGCAACCATTGAAGATGATAACACCTATTCAACCGTAACCCCCGAGGTTACCAAATGCATCTATTGGGTTTGCGGAATGGGATTCAGTCCCACGACCAACCAGCTTCCCTTATCTATTGCCAGGAACACAGCATGGGCAGATTTATCCACCAACGTATTTTATGTGATTTTCCCATTTCTCGATTTTTTGGGTGGTTTCGAAGGGCTGCATATTACACTGCCGGCAAAGAGTGCTTTTGATTTCGCTTCATGCCTAAAAGATCAGGTAACAGTTGTTGAAGCACTGAAGACTTTTCAAAATTCAACTTCGTGGAGCGTTTGCCTGGAAACAGCGGTCAACCTGACCATGACGCTAATCGATCAGGGGCTGACTAATGGTTGCTTTACCAAAATCGGGTTACCTGCTGCTCAGGATGAATTGTTTAAATCGGTACTTGGTATTTTTGGAACAGCCTTTGGCGCATCCAACCTGATCGTCTGGGCCAAGCTGATCTTTTGGGATACTCCTTCAGATTCATATTATCTCATTCTGCCGTTACATGCACCACAGCTTTTAAACCCTCCGAACGGTTCGGTAACAGAGCTGACAACGGATTTGTCGTGTTATGTTTATACAGGCATCAGCAGTTACCGTTTTCAGCTGTCAAACGATCAGAACTTTACAACTTCAATCATAAACGACCTGTCAGACCTTCCTCATTATCAATTGAATTTGGGCACACTCGTTTCGGGAAGCACTTACTACTGGAGGGTGAGGGTGACGACAAACGGAGGCGAGATTTCACCATGGTCGGATGTATGGCATTTTACAGCTTCTGATGCAGGTGCAATTTCAAAACCTGTTCTGCTTAGCCCGGCCAACAACTCGGCTAATGTTTCATTAACGCCTGTGTTTGACTGGGATGACGTTAACAATGCAACCCTTTACAGTTTTCAGGTCGACCAGAACGGCACATTTTCCTCACCGCTAATCGACAAGACCAATCTCACATCCTCCGGTTACACAGCAGTATCAGGCATATTGGAGCAAAATAAGCAATACTTCTGGAGAGCCAGGGCCTATAACTCCGTATCCAGCAGTGACTGGTCGGATGCATGGAGTTTCACCACGACCGGCGGAACCGCTTCAAATGTTATTCTTCCGCTTGCAGTCGGAAATTACTGGACCTACCTTCCCGACATCACCTCCCAGACAGTGACGATCAGCATTACAGGAACCATTGATATCCAGGGTGTAACATGTTACAAGTGGTTTGCCCAGGGCGACCAGTTTGAGTGGTACTACCGTAATAAAAGCGATGGCTGCTGGGCCTACGGCTATAGTGGTCCATACCAGGATCCGCCTGACCTGGAGTATAAATATCCAGCAAATACGGGCAATACGTGGATTACCAACTGGATAGCGGTTCCTGTTCCGACTACCATGACCTGCGTCTCGAACAATACTGGTTTTGCATCCTTTTCAGGTTGCTATAAATATCACTTCTTCCTGCCTATGTCGGAGGACAACTACCTGACCGGTTTGGGAAAAGCAGCATTGCGGGTTAAGTTTCCCGGGATAAAAGCCGCCACATCGACCGGGTATGATGTCTACCAGTATTTCGTTCCGGGGATCGGCATGGTGGGCTGGGAGAACTATTTCCAGGGAAACCTGCTTTATACAGTTGTGATGACGGATTACCATTTGCACTGAAAACCGGCAGCTGGAAAAGCCGGGTAATGCGCAGGGATATTCACGAGATTGTAAGGGTAATGGGGAAATATTATTCTGTTGATATAGAAATATTAGGTTACTTTTACACTATGGGGATCAACTGCCATATTGTTAATGGAGAATTGTGATTAATCACAATGTACCAGTACCGTCCTTAATCCTGTTTTGCCTTAAAAATAAATTTTCCATCAACCAGTATCGCTGGTATAATAACGATCAATCAACTATTGATTGACAAATAACTGTAAAAATGGATAAAATGACGGGAACAATTCTGATGATCTGTGGCGGAATACTTTTATTGATAGGGTTTGTAATTTTTAATACGAATTCCAGGGAGGAAAAACAACTTGTACCTGACCTGGCGATAATCAAGGCAGGAGTTGTAGTTGAAAAAGATAGTGTTGTGTCGGATAATAACAGTAAAACTGCGCGAAAAATTAAACTTCCTAAAAAAACCAATGCCGTCCAAAAAACCATTGTCAGAGAGAATAAATCTGAAAAATCAAGTACCGATGCTGGTTTGGAAATGTCTGATTATACCAGGAAATGTGGCTTGGATTTTGAAAAATTCATTATCCTGAAATTCAATAAAAAATATTTCAAGGTTAAAGAATGGGCCGGCGATAAATATGTTGATGGTGTTTATGCTGAAACGACACTAAACCCGGATATGGTGCTCGAGTTTAAATTAGGGGATGACACCGAGCTGTTTTCAGTTGAATGCAAATGGCGTCATAATTTTAGTGGAGACGGGGTTGTAATTGCTAAAGAATTCCAACTGGCCTGGCCTCTCACCCTGAACACCTGTACATAATTCCGCTGAAAAAAATCACAACTCCTTTTTTGACCATTGCTGAGTTAAACTTGTTTGAGAAATTAGAAGACAAGAACTTCTATTTTAACCCGAAATCAAAAAAATTGGATTAACCTCATTTTGTGTCCATTAACCTTTAAACTCAAGAGGTCGGTGATTAATTTCGCTGGCGGTGTTCATTGCCAGGAATGCATTATGCCCTGTGTATGATAGCCGGTTTGGAAAGCCGGATCATTGAATTGATAGATTCTTTCAGGAAAACTTATGCAGGCGCATACAATAGCAAATTATGCTGGTATTATCAACCGTTTGAATCGCAAACTTATTAGTAATGAAGAAAATAATGATACTTGTTTTGCTTGGAAGCGCTTTCCTGGCTTCGGCACAAACAGGGAACAGGCAGAAAGTAAAGTTAGGTGACCATTACCATGGCGGGATCGTCTTCTTTGTCGATGATTCGGGTGACCGTGTCTTCATTGCGGCACCTTACGACCAGAGCCAGGGGGCCAGGTGGGGCTGTTCCGGGTCGATTATTGGAGCCTCCGGGCTGACCGACGGGAAGTCGAACACAGCTGCAATTGTCGGTCATTGCGGAAGAAATACGGCAGCCTATATTTGTGACACGCTGACCATCGGCGGTTACACCGACTGGTACCTGCCATCACAGTTTGAGCTGAACAAGATGTATGAACATGCT
>JBAXFZ010000220.1:0-7112 GCA_037139685.1 Bacteroidota bacterium | reverse complement strand
CGAATTATAAACGCAATATGCACCGCGATCTATCATAGTGCCGCTACCATAAGTTGTACTTGCTGAATAAGTAACGCCATCCACTAATGGAGCTGTCGAGAAACGAGAACCTTTAATGAAAACAACTCGTCCATTGCCATTACCGCGATCCCAAGCCAAACCGATGCTGTTTCTCGTTACGTTCGAGAAACGAAGATTCGATGCCTGAGTTGAAGGATAATTAACGGTTGTGAAGTAAACTTGGTCGCCATAACCATAACCTACTGCATTTTTAGCGAATGCACGAACATAGTAAGTAGTTCCTGGAGTTAATCCGGTCATGTTTAAACCAGCAAATGAACCCGTCGTTGGTATAGCCGTTGTTGTAAATTTCAAGATACCCGGGATGGCTCGACAGTAACTCCCGGTGATCGTCGAGGACCTGCATGTCGCCACGGAAGGCAGGACCGGTTTGGAAATTAAAGGGATGCCCGTGCCTGACATTTTCGGCAGTCTGGGCAATGAGCGGCTTCAGTATGTCGAAGGAGATCCCGTTCGACTCAAGCAGGTCAAAGGCAACAACATTCATGAAATTTGCAAAATTGGAGGCAAAGATGGCCGCAAGGTGAAGAAGCCTCCTTTGCTCGCTGTCGATAAAATACACGATGTCTGTCAGTTTCCGTGCCAGCTCCTCCAGTTTAAGTTTGCCGGTCACTGTATTAGCCTCAAGGCAAACCGGGATTCCTGCGAACCCCACGCTCCTGGAAGAAGAAAATGTCTGCAGGGGATAAAAAACGCCGATGTTGCCTGAGACCTGTGAAAGGGTTTCCATAGAGATGGTTCCGGATGTATGAACAACCAGCCGGTCGTTCAGCTTTAAGGTGTCAACTGCCTGGGAAATGGCCGTATCAGCGACGGCAATGATATAAAGATCCGCATCGGATGTAATGTCGCGTATATCGGGAATAAAGGCTGCGCCTAACCTGGCGGCAAGTGCCATGCCCCTTTCTTCAGTACGGTTGTGCAGTTCTGCCACCCTTATCCCCTTGCTTACCAATGCCGGGCCAAGGTGCGAAGCCATGTTCCCGGCCCCTATCAATACAACTGTCTCTATTTTTCCGAATGACACCCGTTGAAAAAATTTGGTTAAAATGCAAAGATATGATATTACCTTCGCACAATCTTTGACAATTACCACGTTATAAAATAAAACTGATTTTTATGAAGAAAATTTTGTTCATCCTTATCATTCCCATGATATTTGCCTGGATTCCTGCAATCAGCCAGACGCGATCGATCACCTTTATTGAAAAGCCATTCAGCGAATTGCTGGCGCAGGCCAAAACGGAGAACAAACTGATCTTCCTCGATGCCTATACAACCTGGTGCGGACCATGCAAATGGATGGCCGCAAATATGTTTACAAAAGACACCATAGCCGACTATTTTAACAAGACTTTTGTCTGTGCCCATTTTGACATGGAAAAAGGGGAGGGTCCCGAACTGGCTAAAACTTTCCAGGTGATGGTCTATCCAACCCTGCTCTTCATCAATTCAGCAGGAGAACTTGTTCACAAGCAGGCAGGGGCGCTCCAGAATGTCCGGGAATACTTTGACATGGCGACCGTTGCACTCACTCCGGGCGAGGGATTCATTGCCTGTATGAAAAAATTCAGCGAGGGGAACCGCGACCCCGGGTTTATCCTCAAATACCTTGACCGGCTGCAGGGGGCCTACATGCCCGTTACCGAACCATTAAACCAGTATTTCGCATCTGTGAAGGCGGAGGATCTTCTCAACCGCCCAAACTGGGATATTCTCTACAGGTATTTATCAGATATGGATTCCCGTGAGTTTGCCTTTTTACTCAAAAACCAGGATGAATTCGCGAAACGGTACACAAAGGATTCGGTCGATTCGAAAATATTCAATGTCTATTTCCAGTCATTGACAGCCGGGACCAGGAACAGGTCGTTCACTGAAGCAGACTATAATGCGCTTAAACAGAAAATCAGGGAATCGGGGTACCGGGGTGCGGAAAAGGTTATCTTCACAAGTGATCTCAACTCCCTCCAGATGAAGGGTGATGGTGAAAAATTCATAAGTCTTGCACTATCGGGCGTTGACACCTATTTTTCCGACGATTATGCCATGCTGAGCCGCATGGCTGGCGCTTTTGCCCAGATAACCAAGGATACGAAAAACCTTGAAGCGGCTGCGGAATGGGCCAAAAAATCCACAGCCCTGAAAAGCACGGCCGAAAACAACAGCACCTGCGCCTCCCTGATGTTCAAACTCGGGAAAAAAGGCGATGCCATCAGGTACCAGAAGAAAGCTGTCGAGGCCGCCAGGCGGGAGCAGTTACCTGTCAAACAGTATGAAACAATGCTGAAGGTTTACCAGGAATAAAAAAAACTGCAAGAATTGAAATCTTGCAGCTTATCACTTGCTTTTTCCGGATATGAAACCGTGCATCACCTCAGGTGTTGCACAAGCCCTTTTCCCTCCCTAAGCCTGTGCTGTCGGCATGGGGAAGTTGTAGGGAATCTCCCCCTCGGTATCCTTGATTTCACCATGGATCGCTTCATACTTGGCAACATTTTCCTTGAGCGCCTTGTAAAGCCTCTTGGCATGCTGCGGTGTGAGAATGATCCTCGATTTAACCTTGGCTTTAGGAACGCCGGGCATCATCTTGACAAAATCAACGATGAATTCGGCCGGTGAGTGGGTGATGATGGCAAGATTTGAATAGATGCCCTCTCCCACTTCGTCGGAAATCTCAATGTTGATCTGGTTCAGCGGATTTTTTTTATCTTGTTGCATGGGTAGTTCAGGTTTAATTTTCTTCTTTGGAGGCGAGCAGGATTTCATATTCATCCTTGCTTCCGACGATCAGGTTCTCATATTCGCGGAGACCGGTACCGGCAGGAATCAGGTGACCAACGATCACATTTTCCTTCAACCCCATCAGTTCATCCTGGCGGGCATTGATAGCAGCCTGGGTGAGCACCTTGGTGGTCTCCTGGAATGATGCCGCCGAGATCCAGCTCTTGGTCTGCAGTGAGGCGCGTGTGATTCCCTGGAGGATCTGGAAGGCAGTGGCCGGTTTGGCATCTCGTGCTTCAACCAGTTTCTTGTCTTTCCTCTTCAGCATCGATATCTCATCACGCAGCTTGCGGGCGCTGATGATCTGGCCGGCCTTGAAGGTGGGCGAATCGCCCGGGTCTTCCACGACCTTTTTGCCGTAAACCCAGTCATTCTCATCCTGGAAATCGATCTTGTTGATCAACTCCCCTTCAAGGAAGCGGGAATCGCCCGGATCTTCAACCTCGACCTTGCGCATCATCTGGCGCACGATGGTTTCGAAATGTTTATCGTTGATCTTTACACCCTGTAACCGGTAAACTTCCTGGATCTCGTTCACGATATATTCCTGGACCTTCATCGGGCCTTTGATGGCGAGGATGTCGCTTGGTGTAAGCGCTCCGTCGGAAAGGGCTGTTCCTGCCCTGACGTAGTCGTTTTCCTGTGCCAGGATCTGTTTTGATGTCGGCACCAGGTAACGTTTCTCTTCACCCGTTTTAGAGGTAATGATGACTTCGCGGTTGCCACGTTTAAGTTTCTTGGCAAAGGAGACGACACCGTCGATTTCGGAAACCACGGCGGGATCGGATGGGTTACGTGCCTCGAACAACTCGGTAACACGCGGCAAACCTCCGGTGATGTCCCCGGCTTTGCCAATGGCCCGCGGGATCTTCACCAGGATTTCGCCTGCCTTGATCTTCACGCCATCTTCGATGTTTATATGCGAACCGACCGGGATATCGTAAATTTTAATAATTTCACCTGAGGGTGAAAGGATATTGATGGCGGGGTTCTTTGCCTTCTGGCGTGATTCGATGACTACCTTTTCGTGGTAACCCGTTTGCTCATCAGATTCAACCCTGAAGGTTACATTTTCAATAATGCTTTCGAAATTGACCTTTCCGCCGACTTCCGAAAGGATAACGGCATTGTACGGATCCCAGTCGCTGATCAGCTGGCCCTTTTTAATTGCATCGCCGTTGCGGAAATAGAGGCGTGCGCCGTAAGGAATATGTGCAGAGGTAAGCGCAATGCGCGTATTCTTATCGACAATCCTCATTTCGGCGGAACGTCCGATAACAATTTCATATTTCTCACCGGCTTCGTTTGTATAATCAACCGACCTGAGTTCATCGATCTCAAGGATGCCTTCATATTTTGCTTCGATCCGTGAAGCGCTGGCGATGTTCACACCAGCCACACCACCGACGTGGAAGGTACGGAGGGTCAGCTGGGTACCGGGCTCCCCGATACTCTGGGCTGCGATAACACCTACTGCCTCACCTCTTTGAACCATGCTGCCGGTTGCAAGGTTACGCCCGTAGCATTTCGCGCAAACGCCCTTTTTCGATTCGCATGTAAGAACCGACCGGATTTCAATTCCCTCGAGCGGGGAACTGTCGATAACCTGGCCGATCTCCTCTGTAATTTCGCGTCCTGCGGCAATAATCAGCTCCCCGGTTTGAGGATGATGGATATCATGCAGGGATACACGGCCGAGGATACGGTCATACAACGACTCAACGACCTCTTCAGCCTTCTTAAGGGCCGTGATGGTCAACCCGCGCAGGGTTCCGCAATCCTCTTCTGAAATGATCACATCCTGCGAAACATCGACCAGACGACGGGTAAGATACCCGGCATCGGCGGTTTTCAGGGCGGTATCGGCGAGACCCTTACGGGCTCCGTGGGTTGAGATAAAGTATTCAAGAACCGACAATCCCTCTTTAAAGTTGGAAAGGATGGGGTTTTCAATGATTTCTCCTCCGCCTGCACCCGATTTCTGGGGTTTGGCCATCAAACCGCGCATCCCTGAAAGCTGGCGGATCTGTTCCTTGGATCCACGGGCACCTGAATCAAGCATCATGTACACCGGGTTGAATCCCTGTTTGTCTTTCGTCAGCTGGTTCATCAGGGAAACCGTCAGCTGCGAGTTTGCATGGGTCCAGATGTCGATGATCTGGTTGTAACGTTCATTGTTAGTGATGAAACCCATGTTGTAGTTGTTCACCACCTCTTCCACTTCGAGTCTGGCATCGGCAACCAGCGATTCTTTGATGGCAGGAACGATGACGTCGTCGAGGTTAAAGGATAATCCGCCCTGGAAGGCCATCTTAAAACCGAGATCTTTGATATCATCAAGGAATTTGGCCGTTTTGGCGGTACCGGTTTTCTTGAGGATCATCCCGATGATGTCCCTGAGCGATTTTTTCGTCAGCAGCTGGTTTATGTAACCATACTCCTCCGGTACGACCTGGTTGAAGATAACCCTGCCGACCGTGGTTTCAATAATCTTCGTAACCTTCTCGCCGTTTTCAACAAACGAGTGTCGCACCTTTATGATGGCATGCAGGTCGGCAACCTTTTCATTGTAGGCGATGATAACCTCTTCGGGTGAATAAAAGATCATTCCTTCACCCTTCACGATAAGCGAAGGTTCGCTTTTGCGGGCCTTGGTCATGTAGTACAGCCCCAGGACCATGTCCTGTGAAGGTACCGTGACAGGCGCGCCATTGGCGGGATTCAGAATGTTATGCGATGCAAGCATCAGCAACTGTGCTTCAAGGATAGCGGCATTTCCCAGGGGAACGTGCACAGCCATCTGGTCACCGTCGAAGTCGGCGTTGAAAGCCGTACAAACGAGCGGGTGAAGCTGGATGGCCTTGCCTTCGATCAGTTTGGGCTGGAAGGCCTGGATACCCAGTCGGTGAAGCGTGGGAGCACGGTTAAGCAATACCGGGTGACCCTTGAGGATATTTTCGAGGATGTCCCATACTACCGGGTCCTTGCGGTCGACGATCTTTTTTGCTGATTTCACGGTTTTAACAATCCCGCGTTCAAGCATTTTACGGATGATAAACGGTTTATACAGCTCGGATGCCATCTCTTTGGGCAGCCCGCATTCGCTCAGCTTGAGCTCGGGACCGACAACGATGACGGAACGGCCGGAGTAGTCGACACGTTTACCAAGGAGGTTCTGGCGGAAGCGGCCCTGTTTCCCTTTCAGACTGTCGGAAAGTGATTTCAGCGCACGGTTCGATTCGGTCTTGACTGCACTCGCCTTGCGGGAGTTGTCAAACAACGAATCCACTGCCTCCTGGAGCATCCTTTTTTCATTGCGGAGGATAACATCCGGCGCCTTGATTTCGATAAGCCGTTTAAGACGGTTATTGCGGATAATCACCCGGCGGTAAAGGTCATTTAAATCGGAGGTGGCAAATCTTCCCCCGTCGAGAGGCACAAGCGGTCTCAGTTCGGGCGGGATAACGGGGACAACCTTCACGATCATCCACTCGGGACGGTTTTCCAACCGTTTCTGTGCATCGCGGAACGATTCGAAAACCTGGAGGCGCTTGAGCGCTTCTGCTTTACGCTGCTGTGAAGTTTCGGTGTTAGCCTTGTAACGAAGGTCAAAAGATTCCTTGTCGAGATCGAGGCGGCCCAGCAATTCGGCAAGGGCTTCAGCGCCCATCTTGGCGACAAATTTGTTGGGGTCCGAATCATCGAGGTACTGGTTTTCCTGGGGAAGTTTCTCCATGATGTCGAAATACTCCTCTTCCGACAGGAAATCAAGGTAGTTGATGCCGTCGTCCAGTTTGATACCCGGGTTGATGACTACATACTTCTCATAATAGATGATTGCTTCAAGCTTCTTGGTAGGCAGGCCGAGCAATGAACCAATTTTATTCGGGAGGGAACGGAAAAACCAGATGTGGGCTACAGGAACTACAAGCTGTATGTGTCGCATGCGTTCCCTTCTTACCTTCTTCTCGGTAACCTCAACACCGCAGCGGTCACAGACGATTCCCTTGTAACGGATCCGTTTGTATTTGCCGCAATGACATTCCCAGTCTTTAACCGGACCAAAGATACGTTCGCAGAACAGGCCATCACGTTCAGGTTTGTAGGTCCTGTAGTTGATGGTTTCAGGCTTTAAAACTTCGCCGCTCGAATTTTCGAGGATCCGTTCGGGCGAAGCAAGACTTATGGTAATTCTTGAAAAGCTGCTGTTAATCTGACCGTCTTTTCTGTAAGCCATACTATTTTAT
>JBAXFZ010000219.1:0-7147 GCA_037139685.1 Bacteroidota bacterium | reverse complement strand
AACCTCGGCAAGCGCTACAAAGCCATTTTTATTGCCAAAGTTATTCAGTACATAGTTAATAACGGCAACGGCATCCTCCTTGGTTTCAACCTGGGGAGTCATTTCCGTGGTGAATTTTTTCCCGTTTACGGTCATTTCAAGTTTTGAACCGTTGAGAGTCTGGGCCACAGCTCTGACCTTGTCGGTGATCAGGTAATCTGATTTTGCCAGGGGAGGAAATACATTTTCGATACCCATACCGGTAACCTGGTGGCAAACCGTACATTTGGTCTTGTAGATCTCTTCGCCGCGGGGCATCATCGCCTGGATGTCGGCAGGAAGATCAGCATAAGGACCTGTTGCCTTTACAGCGGTATCCTTTTGTTCACCGGCCGGCTGTCCGCCACCGCACGAGGCAATAAAAAGGGTGATGGCAAATAACGAAATCAGGAATAAGGCAGTTTTTTTCATAATAATTTGGGTTTAATTAATTGAATTGATTTGTGAATTATTTAAATTGAATGGGTTTTCGGATGAGTTTGATAAGAAGAAACATACCTGCCAATGTAATAACAGCTTAACAACGGGATGAATAAAAACTTGCAGCTGCCAGCCACAACCCCTGTAATTATAAGAAGTGAAAGGATAAGGGCGAGGAAGACGATGAATATTATATCCGACAAATAGCTTCTTTTCATTTCTGGTTGCATTTTTTCCTGGTTCCCTTCGCCTCTTCCCGTTTGTTGAAAGGAAGGAATACGATTCCAGGTTTAAGGTCTGTTTTACGACTGCAAAATTATTCAATTAGTACGAAACTTCAATGGCAGCATTTGGGTTTTTGAAGTTGTTCAGTCTTTTGTTTCGGCTGATTTTCCATCTTGGGGCTCAGGTATGGTATTCCCAGGTTCATCCCGCGCAGCACAAAGAGAACACCGATAAGCAGGATGACAAACGGTACAAGCTTTTTAACGGTTCTCCGGAAAGAGAGGCTGATAACATTTCCGAGCAGCGACACTGCAAGCAGCGCCGGGATGGTTCCCAGGCCGAAAAACAGCATGTACAGGGCTCCATTGACCGGGTTGGTTGAAACCAGCGCCCCGGCAAGAGCAATATAGACAAGACCACAGGGCAGAAATCCATTCATGAGCCCGATAATCCATGCCGACAGGTAGGTCCGGAAACCAAAAAACCTGCCGAACATCTTCCTGAAACCTGAAAAAAGGCTGTCGAGTCTCCCTGTAAGGCTGGCCCCGTGAAAAAGCACAGGAAATCCGACACTCGCGATCATTATGGTTCCAACTGCGATCGAAACCCATTGCTGGATTCCCCAAATGTGAATTCCAAGTCCGAGCAACCCGAAAACCAGTCCAAGGAATACATAGGTTGAAACGCGGCCCAGGTTATAAAGCAGCCCGCTGAATATGCGGGTTCCCCACGTACGCTCCTTCAGAGGCAGCGAAACTGCAATCGGACCGCACATTCCCGTGCAATGGAAACTGCCGAACAGGCCAATAATCAGGGGTTGCCAGAAATCCATTTCAGGGTATGAAAACATCAAGTTCCTTGTAGTAATACTTTCCTTCAGAACTCCAGTCTACCTTGACAACATAACGGCCCTGTGTAAGTTTGTTCAGGGGAACCGATTGTATTAATGAGGTATCGGCAGCCACCGGGAGGAGCAGGTCGAGTCGCTCATCTGAGGGCCTGTAGATATTTACGCTGCCTGAAACCTTCTTCCCCTTGAAATCGCCGGGGAATTGAATGATCAGGCTTGATTTGTCAAGCCTGATCATCATTTGCATCAGAAGGGCATTGGTATTCCTCATCTTAACCAGTTTCTCCTCGTATCGGAGCTCCTTCGGGTAGTAATCCTCCTCCACCAGGCTGAATTTCTGATGCTGGGCATAATACAGGAACGCAAAGCATGCGATCAGGAAAAGCACGATAAAGATAAAAATCCCGGTTCCCCAGTTCCATTTCATATTGTTTTATTTAAGGGGTCCAACGAAAGTTGCACGGGTCTGGTCAACCATTACACCGCCAGAAAAGACACCCAGATCAACCTCCATTTTACCATTAGAAATTTTTGCCCGGTCCATCAGGATAAAAAAGACCACCTCTCCCAGAGATTGTTTGCCGATCACCGGGGTATTCCCGATGATCTTCACCTCTCCCCTGCCTGAAAGCAGGCGGATCTCAATTGGAAGATCATGCGCAGTTTTATTTACAACCTTGACACTGTAGAGATTGCTGATCATGCCACCCTCCTGCTCCTGGAAAAGCATTCCTGGAGAACGAAGCACCGTGGCTTCAACCGGGTTTCGTGTTGCCAGGAAATATGTCAGCGCCGAAAGCAATAATAAGAGCACAACGCTATAGGCGGCGGAACGGAAGGTAAAATGCCAGGGTTGCTTTTCAGCAATCATCTTCTCCGATGCAAACCTGATCAGGCCGGGTTTAAATCCAACCTTGTTCATCATATCGTCGCAGGCATCGATACAGCAGGCACAGTTGATGCACTCCAGCTGCGTACCGTTGCGAATGTCGATCCCGGTGGGACAAACCGCAACGCACTGGTTGCAGTCGATACAATCACCCTTTTTGGTCTCGCCCCTGTTTTCGCTTTTCCGCAGAGCCCCGCGTTCCTCTCCCCTGAAATAATCGTACGAAATGACAACGGTTTCACGGTCGAGCAATACACCCTGCAGGCGACCGTAGGGACAAACAATGGTGCAGACCTGCTCACGGAACCATGAGAAGATAAAATAGAACACAAAGGAAAAGATGGCCATTCCGGCGAGCCCTGCGACATGATTGACAGGGTTTTCGGTTACCAGCTTTATCCAGGCATCGGAACTGATGAGATACATCAGGAAATAGTTGCCGATAATAAAGGAGATGATATAGAAGATACCGTGTTTCAGAACCCTGCGGAATATCTTGTCACCATTCCATGGCCGTGCGTCAAGCTCCTTCTGGCTGTGAGAATCGCCGTCAATCCAGAATTCAATCCGCCGGAAGATAACCTCCATAAAGATCGTCTGCGGACAGGCCCATCCACACCATATTCTTCCGTATGTAACTGTAAAGAGGATGATAAACACCATCATGGCGATCATCCCGATGAAAAAGAGGTTGAAATCCTGCGGCCAGAACTGGACGCCAAAAATGGCAAAGGTCCTGTGGAAAAAATCAAATAACAGGAGCTGCTGCCCGTTCACTTTGATGAAGGGGGCGGAAAAAAGGAATACCAGCAGCAAAATGCCGGTGATATTCCTTGCTGTTGTCAGTTTGCCGCCTGGTTTCTTCGCAAAAACCCAAAGCCGTTTACCGCTTTCATCGATCGTATAGAGCCGGTCGCGAAAGCTTCCTGAAGAATCATCCTGTTGTTGCATATTACTTGCAAGGATCGCCTTGTGGTGCTTTAGGATTAGGTGGATTGGTGCCCATAAGCGTCATCACAAAACTTGCAACCTGCTTGATCTGCTGATCCGAAAGCTGCGTCTTCCAGGAGATCATCCCCTTTTCAGGAACTCCAACAGTAATGGTATTTACTACATCACCGTATCCGCAGCCGTGAATTGAAAATTTATCCGTCAGGTTCGGTCCGACAAGACCCTGTCCGCCTTCAAGATGGCAGACCTTGCATTGTTTCAGCCATATCTCCTTACCGGCATCAAGGTTGGCCTTGTCGGTGTAAGCCATGAGGCTGGCACCGGCAACCGGCGAGGGTTGGCCGGGAGCAACAGATCCTGCTGCCGCCATCTCCTTTTTCCACTCCTCCTGCTGGTAGGGAGCTATTTTGATCACATCAAAAACAAAGATGTAAACTACGGCATATATAATGGTGATGATAAAAAGCCATACCCACCATTTTGGGAGGTTATTATCCAATTCCCTTATGTTATCGTACTCATGACCCGACAACAGCTTATCACCGGTCAGTTCATCTTTTTCAACGGTTTTATGTCCATTCATTTCCATAGAAAATATTTTTAACTGTCTTGTTTTTCGTCTGATTCCTTTGAAAAATCGTCCAGGGGCATGCGGCTGAAATCATCCACCTTCTTCTTTTTCAGTGAGAAGGTATGAATAATGAGCAAGGCAAAGAATACCACAAAAATGATCATGGAGATCAACCCGTAGCTTTCGAAACCCCCGAATGATTTAAATACATCGCGCAGCATAACCCGGGTTATTTACCAGTTATTGCAGCTGTTGGCGTACCGGCGGCATGAACATCCTTGCCCAGTCTTTGCAGGTATGCGATCATGGCTATGATCTCCTTGCCCGGTTCAACCTGGATGCCCTGGCTCTTCAGGTCATCGGCAATAGCCCTGGCCTGCTTCATCAGCTCGTCATTGGCGATTTTGTCGTATCCTTCAGGATAGGGGACGCCAAGGAACTGCATCACACGGATTTTTTTGGCCGTAGTTGACAAATCGAGGTCATCCGAAATCAGCCATTTATAAACAGGCATGATCGACTGCTCATTCAACCGCTGGGGATTCAGCATATGGTTATAATGCCAGGAATTGGGTTTATACTGGCGGCCGCTCACCACTCCTTCGCGGGAGAGATCCGGGCCGTTGCGCTTTGAACCCCACTGGAACGGGTGGTCATAGACATATTCACCGGCCTTGGCATATTCGCCGTAGCGCTCGGTTTCGGAACGGAAAGGACGCACCTGCTGCGAATGACAGGTATAACAGCCTTCGCGGACATAGATATCGCGGCCCTGCAACTCAAGCGGAGTGTATGGTTTAACGCTTGCGATTGTGGGAATATTGGTTTTCACAAGGTACAGGGGGACAATTTCAATCAGCCCGCCTATCAGGATGGCCACAAGTGCAACGAGGATAAACTGAACCGGGCGGCGCTCCAACCAGCGGTGGATGCCTTCGCCCGATCCGCGGCTGCCGGCAATCTTAGCAAGGGCCGGGGCTGAGGCCACCTCTTCGGGAACAAACTTCCCGGCTTTGATGGTCAGGATAAGGTTATATACCCCGAGAATGATCCCCACGATATACAGTCCGCCTCCAATGGCCCGGGTAGCATACATAGGCCTTAATTGTGTAACGGTTTCAAGGAAATTCGGATATTTTAAGAACCCGGCGGCTGTGAATTCTTTCCACATAGAAGCCTGGGTGATGGCTCCCCAGTAAAGGGGCACCGCATAGAAAATGATCCCGAGGGTACCGATCCAGAAATGGAGATTGGCGATTTTCCTGGAATAGAGTTGTGTCTGAAACATCCTGGGAATCAGGTAATAAAGAACGGCAAAGGTAAGGAAACCATTCCAGCCGAGCGCCCCGATATGCGCATGACCCACTGTCCAGTCGGTAAAATGGGAGATCGCATTCACAGTCTTTGTCGACATCATGGGGCCTTCGAAGGTTGACATACCGTAAGCGGTAACGGCCACTACCATGAATTTCAAAACTGGATCCTCACGTACACGGTCCCATGCGCCACGAAGGGTTAACAGCCCGTTGACCATGCCTCCCCACGACGGGGCGATCAGCATAACGGAGAAGACAACGCCGAGGGACTGGGCCCAGCCGGGAAGTGCACTGTATAAAAGGTGGTGCGGGCCGGCCCAGATATAAAGGAAGATCAGCGCCCAGAAATGAACGATCGACAGCCTGTATGAGTAAATCGGGCGATTAGCTGCCTTGGGCAGGAAATAGTACATTAATCCAAGGAAGGGGGTGGTGAGGAAAAATGCAACGGCGTTGTGACCATACCACCACTGAACCAGTGCATCCTGCACACCTGCGTAAATAGGATAGCTTTTGGTAAGATTTACCGGGATGGCAAGGCTGTTGGTAACATGCAACACGGTAATTGTAACAAATGTGGCAATGTAGAACCATATGGCGACATAGATATGCTGCACCCTGCGTTTGACAATCGTACCGATCATGTTGGCTCCGAAAACCAGCCAGATAACGGCGACCAGGATATCGATCGGCCATTCAAGCTCTGCATACTCCTTGCCCGTGGTGATCCCGAAGGCAAAGGTAACGGCAGCCAGGACGATGATGAGCTGCCAGCCCCAGAAGTTGATCTTGCTTAGCAGGTCGTTGAACATCCTCGCTTTGCAAAGACGCTGAAGTGAGTAGTAGATCCCGGTGAACATTCCGTTGCCAACGAAGGCAAAAATGACTGCGTTGGTGTGGATCGGTCGGATGCGGCCAAAAGTGGTATACGGGATACCAAATGAAAGGGCCGGCCAGATGAATTGTAGCGCCAGTAAAAGTCCGACAACCATGCCGATCACGCCCCAGAAGAGCGTTGCATAGGCAAAGTTTTTTACAATCTTGTTGTCATAGTAAAATGTCTGATTTTCCATATGTTATTGGTTTGGTGATGGTTCTTCAATCGGACTGGCGGGTGTGGATGGGGGTTCAATTGTTTCACGGGGCTTTTCGTCCTCAAACAGGATCCTGACAGATGCACTGTAGGTATCATCGTATTGCCCGGTCCTTACTGTCCAGAAAAAGGCGACCAGGAAGCCGCCGGCAAGCACAACACTGAACGCAACAAGAACAAGAATAACACTCATAATTTTCCACTTCGACGCAAAATAAAGATTAAAGTATCAAATTTCCAAAATACGGCGGCGGAAATATGCAGAAAATAACATATTTAGAAACGGACTAAATCAACTATTTTTTAAAATCCTTATTAAACCTGGCTGATAAAGAAACAGATACCGTAACAAATGTCACAATTGATACGGAGCTTAGTGGCATCAGAATGGCCGAAACAACAGGAGATAAATTCCCAGTAATGGCGAAACTTAAGCCGGCGACGTTGTATAAAAACGACAGGGCGATACTTACAAAAACGATGCGCATGGCTGTCCGGCTGAAGGAGAGAAACCCCGGGAGGTTTTGAAATTGTGCGGATTCGAGAATCGCATCGCAGGCCGGGGAGAAGTGATAGATATCATCAGCAATTGAAATCCCGCAATCGCTCTCACGCAGCGCACCGGCGTCATTCAGCCCGTCACCGATCATGAGCACCCGTTTGCCCGAGGCTTTGAGCCGGCGGATATATTCAAGTTTCTCCATGGGTGACTGGTTGAAATGGAGATGATTGCCGGATGGGAAAAATGAGAGCAGGTTCGGCAGTTCGGCGTCATTGTCGCCTGAGAGCAGGT
>JBAXFZ010000218.1:0-7152 GCA_037139685.1 Bacteroidota bacterium | reverse complement strand
GAACAAAACGATATACAGTTGAAAATCAATTTAGTTTAACAGGACACTAGTGATATTCCTCCATTCATATTAATAAGCCTTCATTTTGGGCCAAGTTCAATGACTTACTATCACCTTTATGTTGGCCACAGGCACTCCGGCAAAAGTAAGTTTCACCATGTATAATCCGTTTTGCCAATCCTCCACAGTACATTCAATCTCTTTTTCCTGCCGCTTCACATCCTTTTGCCACATAAGTTTCCCGTCGAGATTATAAATGGAAAGGGTTGCGGTTCCCCATTGCTGATGCAGTGTAGATACATTAAAGGAGCGTGTTTTTAATAAAGTGATCAGGTAGTCTGGCAAGTCGATGTGAACAATTGCAGAAGCAGGGTTAGGCCACGCCCTCATCGCCAGCCGTTCTGGCTGCCTGAAAGGTTCATCGACATTGACCACAATGCAGTCGAGCAGGATCAGATTGGAGGGTATGGCATGGGGACAAAGGCTGTCGTAAACAAATGGATAATTGTAAAGAGTATCGTCCTCAAGCGCAGAGTTTACCTTAAACACTGTCGTTTTTTCTGCTGTACCAACCAGAGGATGATCAACTGTAGCAACTACTTTATTATCAAAAGTGGTTATCTGTTGGCTGATATCCGCAATTTTAAACATCAGAATCCTGGTTTGAAGGATATTCCCCAGTTTATCCGTCTTAAAGAAACCGAGTTTCGGGTCACTCAATGTCCCCCATCCTGCTCCCATCACAAGGGTTGAATCCATAAGCCAGGAAAATGGGATGGTTTCACCAACAGAAGCTTCAGGTGCCAGGACAGCGCAGGAAACAAGGCTTCCTGAAGCTGTCGTACGAAAAAGGGCGGGTTTGTCACCGGGGGAGGCGGTCCCTGCCCTATAAATTCGGCGGCCGGTTGTATAGATCATTCCCTGATTGTCGGTTAGTGAATGAACTCCCTGTCCAAATGTTGTATCTCCGTTAAATTGTAAGAGCGGTGACTCCCATGTAGAATTTCCAGAACTGTCGTTTTTAAGTAATAATGGATGCAGCCAGGAAAGATATGGGACATTGGGATCGGGGTAATAACAATCACCGCTGACAATGAAATCATAGTTCTTGGTTATATAAAGTTGCTGGGCGTCTTCCCCCCAGATTGAAGTATCATTCTGGGCAAGTACTTTTTGCCAGATTGTTTCGCCGTTATTATCAAGCCTGAACAGCCAGATCCTTTTATCTGGATCAGTTCCATACCCTTGTACCCCCATAATATATCCTCCCGGGACAGGATAGACCGAAAATCCCCAACTTTCCCAGTTTGGGCCATCACTCGTGTATATCCGGCACCACTCCTTTTCTCCGCAGGCATTGAGCTTCATAATAAATGTGTGTCTCTCTGAGCCATAGGCAGCAGTAGTGCCTGAGATGATGAACCCATTATCAAATGTCTGGTTTACATCGCCAATTGATGTATAATCTGTACCTAAACTCAGGCGTTTGGACCACAACATATCGCCGTTGATGGTGGTTTTTAGTAGGTAACTCTGGTAAGGATATCCATTTTGTTCAAACCAACCTCCAATAATGTACCCTTTATCATAGGTCTCCCTGATACATGTAGGGAAGGTGGTCTCTGCAGGGAAATAGGTTTTTGGCCATGGTTGTGCCTGGATACAATCATTAGTCATGGTTACCATGACAATGATGATTACTAAGGAAAAAATATTCAAAAGTGTAATAAAGGGGGACCACCACTTTCCCCCTTTATTATTATCATTTGACAATAGTAATTCTAAAGGTTCTAATTGCTCAATTTTCATATTGCAAATTCATGAGAGTGCTTTTCTTTACATCCCAATTTCGACTCCAGGGACCAACGGCGATGGTGCGAAAAACATTTTCATATGCCTGGTAATGAAGGGTTAGAAAGATTCATATATTAGTATTAATTCAATTTCACAATCATATCGAAGCGACCTTGCTATTGTTGGGAAACTGTGATTATATCCCAAATTTAATGAATTTATTACCAGGTTGTTCCGAATGAATTATTTCAGGAAGGGGAAAGTAAATAAACTGTCTGGTAAACGGAGGGAAAATTCCGTTAACTAACACGTTTTCAAAAGAAAAATAAAATAATCAGCAGGTTGCTTTTGGCATCCATACTTAGACTGAATCCATGGTAAGCAATGCTTTGACAAGTTCGATGTTGGTGGATACTTTGAACTTCTTGCGGATTCGTCGGAGAGCCTTGTCAACGGTTGAAGTGTGAAGGGCTAGTTTTTCTGCAATGGCTGTAGAAGGTAAGCCCTCCAATAGGAGCGCAACCACTTGCGGTTCCTCCTCTGACAGTTTATATTGGGCATCACGGTAACCGTCGATCACCTTTTTAAATTCGTTTTCAGGCCGGTAATTCGGGAAACACCGGCTGCCCGACATGACTTGTTCGAGGATTGTCCGGATTTCGGTTTTACCGGCATCCTTGTCGATATAACCGTTTGCCCCGGCCTTATACATCCTGCGTTGCCAGAAGGTGGTACGATCGCCCGTATAGATCACGATCGGATGGTCTGGAAATGCCGCACGCAGAAGCGAGAAATTGTTCAACGGATCACCCGATGGGAACCACAGGTCAAGCAGGATAATGTCAAAAGGGGTACTGCTGGCTTCTTCAAGAGCCTGCCTGACGGAATTTGCCTCCCCGACAACCGTAACGGTATCTCTTGTCGACCTGAAGATCGTACGGAACCCCGATCTGGTTACCTGGTGATCGTCGATATAATACAGTCGTATCGCTTGATTTCCTGCCATTCTGTTTTTGGTAAAGGCTCAATTTTCTATTGAGGGATAAGGAATTCCCATTTGGTGCCGGCTCCCGGCTGCGATTCAAGTTTGCATTTGCCGTCCATCAGCCGGATGCGTTCCCGGATGCTCTGAAAACCAAAACTCTTGGCACCGGTTGATTCCACAATAAACCCGGGTCCGTCATCTTCATACATCAGCACAAGTTTTTGGTCAGCGATGGAAACCATTATACTGACGTTTGAGGCCGCCGCATGTTTTGATGCGTTTGTAAGCAATTCCTGGACAATGCGAACCATGTGGAGCAGTTGATTATCAGCCAATTTCGGAAATGACGCCGGGATAAAATACTTTACCTTGATCCCGGTGACAAGTGAAAAATCTTTAACCAGATCGGCCAGCAAATCGGGGAATTGCTCATCCTGAACATGAATGGGATTCAAATGGTGAGAAAACCTCCGGATACTGGTCCGTAGTTCGGAGATCTTTGCCGATATGTCTTCTTTTTCCTTTGGATCGGTGAAATGATAACCGGTGATAAACTGGTCAATGGTTCTTACGAGGTAACCAGTGTGGTCGTGCAATTCAAAACCCAGTCTGCGTTTTTCCATCTCCTCCAGTTCAATGATCTTTAAAGCAGCATTCACCTGGTCGCGGGCACGAATCAAACGCGCACGCTGTTTCAGCCAGAGCAGCAAAAAGGTCAGTGAGGCGATCGTAATAAAAAATGTAAACAGTAGTACCTTTAAAAAGCGGTTTTCGCTTTGTTTTAAATTCAGGTCAATCTCCTGATCCCTGATCATCATATCCTTTGCCCGCAGATCAAGCATGGACGATAATAATTTGACTTGCAAACCTGATCGCCGACTGTCGGCCAATACCCTGCTGCCGTATGCTTTTTTCTGGTAATCCAGCGCTTTGGCTGTTTGGTTGCCGGCAATCAGCACATCTGCATACGAATCGTACAAGGTGGCGAGCCAGTCGATGTCACCACTCGTAACAGCCAATGGAATCGCACTCTCCATGCACCATTCGGCTTTTGAAATATTCTTTTTGTCAAGGTACGCATAGGCCAGGTTATTATAAGCAGCAATGGCCACCTTGGCGATACTCGCTGACTCCGCAATTCTCAAAGCAGTTATATAATAATGGATTGCAGAATCAGGAACCGATTGTTTGTTCCCAAGATTAATGTTGACTGATGCAACCTCTTCCTCAGTTCCGGGCAATCCGTGGTAATATTGCATTGCATGGTGCAAGTATTTCGCAGAGACAACAGGTTTTCTTTCATACAACGAAATATTTGCCAAAGCGTTGCCGCATTGCCGACCCAGATGATTATTCTTTCCGATTTCAAAGGCTTTTTCAAAAGCCTGTTTTGCCCCAAGAGAATCGTATTCACCAAGTCTGATTAATCCCAATGCATTATAGGCGTCAGCAACTACACCGGGTTGGTGATTATTTTCTGCAAGAGTGATCGCTGAATCCACCAACGAAGCAGCTTTCAAAAAATTCGATGCATCGGAATAGATCATAGCCAGATTCAGAAGAATCTGCGGCTTTTTCTTATACACTTTAAAATGATCTGCCAGATGGACGGCCTTATGATAATAGAAGAAACTTGAATCGGTTCTGGAAGAATTATGTGCATTACCAAGCGCGTTTAAGGCTGTTGCCAATGCTTCCGGAGTGTTCATTCTGTTCGCTAAAGACATACATTTCCTGGCATATAGCAACGCCAATTTTTTATCTTTGATTCTGTAGCATAGCGATAATGAATCCAATGTTTTAATTGAATCGATGAGGTTCACCTGATTTTTTAAAGAATTTTCGTCATCAAAAAGTTTTCGATTTTTACAGGCAATTGGAATAATTGACAGTAATATAAACACAAATACTAGTAACCGATGAACCATAAACATACAGGATTGAGAAAACTTTTTAAAGTTACGATAATATTTGGTGCTGTATTTATTTCAAGATATACCAGCAAACAATACATAGAGGGATGCTCAAATTATTTAAAACTCCGATCCCTCCCGAATAATTTCCGAAAGGGACCGGAGCATCAAAATTACATGGCACCTTCGTCTGCAAAGGAATAAAACCGATTATCCCCGATGATAATGTGATCCAGCACAGCAATATCAAGTAGCGAGCCGCTGTCTTTAATTTTCTTGGTGATCTTGATATCGGCTTCGCTTGGGGTAACGGTCCCAGATGGATGGTTATGTCCAAGGATGATTGAGGTTGCATGCTGTTCCAGGCAAATCTGGAAGATCTTCTTTGGATCCACGACAGTCCCAGATATACCACCTTCGGAAATCTTCACTTTCTTAATTACCCGGTTCGCCCTGTTCAGCAGCAAGAGCCAGAATTCTTCATATGGCAGGTCGCCCATCAGAGAGTTGAAGATATCGAAGGCATCCTGGCTTCGGGATATCTTATTCCGGACGATCACGTCTGATTCGTTCTTGAGGCGTGCCAAGGAGAACATGGCAGCGATCTTCAGCGCTGATTTTTCGCCGATGCCTTTAATCTTCTGCAGGTCGGAAATGCTGCACTTCCAGAACTCGGTGAGGTTGTTTCCGCAGGAAGACAACATGTATTTGGCAATGTCCAGGGAGTTATCGCCGGAAATGCCTGTGCCGATGATGATACTTAGAAGTTCAGCATCAGATAAGCTACTGGTACCTTTCATCAATAGTTTCTTTCCCGGGATGTCGTCTTCTGCCCAGTAACGCATGGGGATTCTGTTTTCGTAAGGTTCGCCGCTTTCCTGAGCAAGTTCCGGTTTTCTGTCTGATTTTTTAATTCGAGAATTATTTGTATTTAATTGGTCGGATTGAACTAGCATGAAAGATTCTTCTTTCGTAGTGGAGTTTTGTTTGGATGCTCGGTTCATAGATAGGATAGTTTTAAGCAGCGCTTATGGCCGCGGTGAGTGAATGAAATTTGCCAGGGGAGAAATGCGGAGAGAAAATTTTAAGCAAACATTCAGGTCAGCATTGTTGTGCAACAAGAATCTGAATGAACCTGAAAGGCGACAGTTCCAAGAGGAGGTCGTGTTTAGCGAGACAATATTTTCACGAGCATAACTTTGTGAATTTCGATTTACTGACACGGTAGGGTTTTGCAACTTTTTTTAAAAGTCGCCCCGGTACGGTACGGTCATTCCGGAATGAAAGTGAATTAATGCAGAAAGTCAGTTGTCTGCTGATGGGCGCTGATATTCATCAAAATGAAAACCCCGGAGTTGCTTTGGAAGCCTCTCTCCGGGTTCTTGATGAGTCGGGTATTGGAAAGAATTTAGTGAAGGTTGCTTCCGACGTTGTTTAAGGCCGGGAGTTGCGGGATGATAGATTGCTTGATATCATTGCACCGATTGTAAATTAACAACCAATCGTATCAAGATAATCCCGAATGGTTGTTACAAAGATTGTGGCTTCATCAAAAGTATGTTTTGCATCATCAGGAGAAGCCTTGAACCCGATTTCATAATCACTCTTTAATCGCTGATCAAGAATTTTCGAGAAGGTCTTCCCAAATGCAAGGGGGAATTTCCCGGTTTTCACAAAAGTTTTTTGAAACTGAACATTGACGCCGGTATGGGTATATGCCTCTATTCCCTGTGAAATCAATGCAGCCTGTGCTGCATGAAACATGGCATAATAACTTCTTGAAAGGGTGGCAGTATATCGATTCTTCTCCAGTAATGCAGTAGCATCAGCCAGGCACTCAAAAGCCTTATCAAGAAAAACAACAACATTTTCGTTCATACTTCGATACCATCCCTGGCTACGTTTTTAAAAATCGGCAATGTAGAGTGGATAAATGTTTCTTCTAAAACAGGATTTGTAGAGATGAAGATATCATTCTCAAGACCAATACTGAATTTTATATCATTCAATCGTTCAATCTCGGTAAAAGCTGATTCCATTTCTGAAAGTACGATCATCAGATCGATATCAGAATCTTGCCTGGCCATACCCCTTGCATAGGACCCATATAATATTACCTTCTTCAAGTTCCGGCCATAAATGCCCTGTGCCCGGTTTTTAAACTGAGCCAGAATAGGAACGATGTTTATGGATGATTCAGGAATATGCTGTTGCATAAGACTGTTTTTGCAAAGATAATTTAAATTCACATCAATCTCAATACGTCTCTTCCTGCGGTATTTGCCTTATTATCATAAAAGCCTGTGTAAGCATCCTAATTCAAAAATCACTAAAATTTCACATTGCGGAAGCGACCATAAAAAATGCCGGCAGTCCCGATTTTTCGGAACTGCCGGCTGCGCTGTTGACATTTAATTTCTTTTTGAGAACTGGCTCTGGAATTCTTTCAATTCCCATTCC
>JBAXFZ010000217.1:0-7195 GCA_037139685.1 Bacteroidota bacterium | reverse complement strand
ATTCGGAGACACATTTCTTGAACTTGCCTTTGTTGATGTAAGCTCAGACGGGCAGCGATTTGTGAGGTTTCCGGCCGTTTCACTCACACAGGACAGTGTCCAGGTCGCCACCTTCGAAACACTTGATGCTACAAAAATCAATAATCTTGCGGGAAAGTACCGGCTGACCTATGGTACGCCGTTTGATTTGCAGGATATCAAAGACAGTACGGGGATCGACTTAAACCATATCACCCACGTCAGGATTACCGATGCAGGGGGATGTATTCAACCCGCTTTTGCCACCTACGATTCACAGGGACATAAGATAAACGATCCCTGGCCAACGCCATTTGATACCGGTGGGTTCGACCTCGATGCCGTCGGTGTGATCCACAACGCTGCCCAGGGAATCGGTGAAGATAACCTGCCGACTGCGGTCAGCATCTATCCAAACCCTGTGACCGATCTTATGACTGTTGTTTCACCCCTGGAAAACCAGGTTACTTTCGCAATCAGCGACATTTCGGGACGTGTGGTGCTTCAGGGCAGCGTTGAAAGAAAAGCTTCGTTTAACCTTGAATCCTTCTCTCCCGGTATCTATTTCGTTGTGTTTACCTCGAAGAACGGATCATCCGTTTCAAAAAAAATTGTAAAAAATTAATCGCCTCAGATCACCCTGAATATTGACCACCCATTATAAATACCTTATCATTTCTGTTTTTATCCTTTGTTTTTCAGGGATGCAACACCCGGCAGGAGCTCAGAATCTGAAGGATACGCTGCAACTGAAGGAATTCGAGATCAAATCAAAACATAGTGCCGACAACAACTGCTTTAAACGTGTAAAGATAGATTCTGCCATCCTGATCAACCACCTGAACGCCAACCTGTCGAATATCCTTTCCCAGTATTCCACTATTTTTATTAAGTCGAACGGAAACGGGGGGCTGGCAACACCATCGTTTCGCGGCACCACGGCCCAGCATACGCAGGTTGAGTGGAACGGAATCAATCTTTATTCTCCGATGCTTGGCGAGGTCGATCTTTCCCAGATCCCTGTTTCACAATTTGACGGACTTGAAATTTTATACGGTGCTGCGGGGATCGCACGGACATCCGGGGCCTTCGGCGGGGTGATCAACCTGGTTACAAACCCCGACTGGAACAACAGGCTCAATATCCTGGCCATGCAATCCATCGGCAGTTTTAACACACTCACATCCAACCTGAATGTGGTTGCCGGAAACGCTTCATTCCAGTCACATACAAAGTTCAACTATTCCGTTTCTTCAAATGATTTTCCCTATTATAACGATTACCTGATGAAGACAGTTCACCAGCAAAGTGCGGCGTTTTCACTGTTAGGAATGTCGGAAGAGCTGTTCTGGAAGATTAAAAACAAACACCTGCTCTCGGTAAAGTTCAGGTATAACCTCGATAACCACAAACTTCCGCCGACAGTTACCAATTACTCTACAAATCATGACGAAATCCAGGACGAAAATGTCTTGCTTGCCGTGATCGATTACAAGTTCGTTGAAAAGAACTTCAACCTGCTGGTCAGGTCAGCCTTTGCCGACCAAAGGATGCATTACAGGCTTGACAGTACAGTCAATTCATTTCATCATTATTACCAGTGGATCAACAAGGTCAGGTTCAGTTACAGCGGGATCCGCAACTTAACTATCAAACCGGGCATAGATTTCACCTACGACCAGGTGGTTTCCAATTCCTATGATGGGATCAAAACCCGCAGTACCACCAGCTTTTGCTCCGAATTCAATTACAGTATTGGGCAAATGGTCAAATCCTCCCTTGTGATTCGTGAAGATCTCATCGGGAACAAGTTTCTCCCGGCCATCCCGGCGCTGGGCATTGAAATTCTTCCCCTGAAAGATGCAGGGCTCTCCATTAATGTCAACCTCGCAAGGAACTACAGGTATCCCACGCTGAACGACCTTTACTGGGTAGGTTCGGGCAATCCGGACCTCATCCCTGAAACAAGCTATTCGGTTGAAGCGGGATCTGCATTTCATCACTTGTCGCACGACCGCCGGTTATTCTTCGAAATCAGCCTCACGGGCTATTATTCATGGATCTACCACCTGATAACCTGGTCGCCGGTTGACGGGAACAGTAACCTGTGGAAGCCGGAAAACATCGACGAAATCCGGGCGAGGGGAGTGGAGTCGGGCCTCAATTTCAAACTGGAAGCAGCCAAATTTGTTTTTACCCTCAACAATAACTACAATTTCTGTCACTCCACCTACCAGAAAGCAACTTCGGCATATGACCAGAAAATCGGGAAACAGCTGATTTATATACCTGTTCATACACTTAACACAACCGTATCAGCCGAGCGATGGAAATTTTACCTGGATTATACCTTCAGTTACGTAAGTGACAGGTTTACAGCGAAAGACAACCTCTATGTCATGCCAGGATACAGCATCTCCAATATTATTTTAGGAAAGAACATCACTTTGAGAAATTTTATTTTATCTTTACAACTTGAAATTAATAACCTGTTGAATCTGGACTACCAGTCCATCGTCGGCAGGGCAATGCCGGGAATCAATTATGCAGTTACGGTAAAACTTGCATTACCCAGGCTTACAAGGCAATAGCGTAATATCAAATAACCTGACGTGAAAGAAAAAAGAGCAACAATTTATAATATACTCCAATTTTTCTCATTTTTTACGATAGCGGTAATAGGTGTCTCGTGTTCCAAAACACCAATCCGCGAAAAACCTGTAGATCCGCCCGATACCACTCATACAACCACTTACGAAAATGGGATTTTTGTAGTCAACGAAGGGAACTACAACTGGGGCAATGCCTCTGTTACCTATATTGAGAATCAATCGAATTCATTGGTCCAGGATATTTTCAGGAAGTCAAACGACCGCAGCCTTGGCGATGTGGCTGAGTCGATGAAAATCGCCGATAATCTCGGGTACCTGGTCATCAATAATTCAAACCGCATTGAAGTCGTCTCGCTCAAGGATTTTAAATCGGTAAAAACCATCACGGGACTGAATTCCCCAAGGTTCCTCGAGGTTGTCGATTCAACCAAAGCCTATGTGACCAACCTGCAAAAAGACGTTTCTATAATCAACCTGCAGACAAATACGGTTACCGGTACTATACATATCAACGGCTGGACTGAAAACCTGATCAGGTATGACAGGTTCATGCTTGTATCGTCGATCGGCACGTTCAGCGATCCCAGTTCAAAGCGCAGGGCCCAGATTCTTGTGATCGACACCCAAACGGATGGCCTGGTCGACAGTATCCAGACAGGTAAGGAGCCCATCGGAATCGTAATCGATAAAAAACAGAAGGTATGGGTCCTCTGCTCGGGAGGTTATGACAATTTCGAGGCTCCCTCCTTAATACGGATCAACCCGGAGCTGCGCATGGTCGAGAAGGTATATACCTTCCCTGATCCTACCCAGGTTCCAAGCAGGTTGTGCATTAATCCGACCGGCGACACGCTCTATTATCTCAGGAACGGGGTATGCCAAATGCCAGTTTCCTCCAACGCCCTTCCGTCGCAGCCACTGATCTCGCCCGAAGGCCGCCTGTTGTATGGTCTTGACATCCACCCGGCTACCGGGCATATCTATGTCAGCGATGCCAAGGATTACGTTCAGAACGGAACTGTTTATCAGTATAGTGTGCACGGGACTCTTCTGAAACAGTACACTGCAGGCAGGATTCCCGGAGCATTCTGTTTTACCAAAAACAGTATTAAATAGGACTTTCTGCGTAACTTCTTTTGTTGAATCCTCAATTTACGGGGATAGTATTTCTGCGACAATCTCCCTGAATTCGCTTAAAATCATGGCTGTGGCTCCCCAGATAATATTGCCGTTGATATAAAAACAGGGGACCTTCAGCGGGATTCCCGCGCTGAGCTTAATCGTCCTGTTACGGATGTTCCTTCTGTCAAGCAGGTCATCGAGTTCAATTTCAATAATCTTTGCCACCTCCTTTGGATCTGCCCTGAATTCGGGACGCGATGCCTGGTAACCAACAACCGGGGTAACCATGAAATTGCTGGGAGGAATGTACATCTCCGTCAGTTGCCCGATGATCTGAACAAAAGCAGGATTGATCCCGATCTCCTCCCTTGCTTCACGCAAGGCAGTGTATATAAGGCTGTCGTCGGTGTCTTCATATTTTCCGCCAGGGAGACTGATCTGCCCGCTGTGTACCCCCCGGTATTCAGGGCGCAGCATCAGCACCAGCCTGGTTTGGCCCCCAAAGGGATAGAGCAGGATTAATACACTGCTCTGCACGGCATCGTTCGGGGGGGATAGTTTAATCCACTCACGGATGCGTGCAAGGGACGACATTTTTAACTGCGCGGATCTGCCCGGCAGCGTTTGCTGCAACCGTCTTTCAAGTAAAATGGCGAACTCTGCAATATCCATGGTAATCCCTCTTTCTCTTTTCAAAGGTAAAGTTTTAAACCATTTTTTATGTAATTTCGCACCGATATTCCAATCTTATGGTCAAACATAAAGACAACCCGTCACACCTTCAGCAGGATAGCCAAACTACAATCAGGGAGCTGATCCTCTTCAATGACCATGTGAATACCTTTGATTTTGTGATTGAAACGCTCATTGAAGTCTGCAAACATGAGGCTGAACAGGCTGAGCAGTGCGCCATGATTGCACATTACAACGGCAAGTGCATGGTGAAGACCGGCGATTCTCTAGAATTAAAGCCCTTGTGCGAGGAGATGACCCTTCGCGGACTTACAGTTTCAATTGAATAACCAGGATCACGACATGGAGTTATTAACAAATTGTTAATAACTTAGGTGAAAAAATTGTTAATATTAAAGATCTAAAAAATTTGCTTTCGGCAAGCCGGATACAGTATATTTGAATCCTCAGGCGAGCGATAAAAGGTCCGCAGCAATGACAGGCGGGTGAAAGCAGGAGCCGAAAGGTTTCAGCACTCCCTGCCGGGCCCGGAAGACAGAATCCGCAAGGTTAGGTCAGAAAGGCAGGTTTTTGAAGCGGGAGCCAAAACCAGGATTACCTGCAAAGGTAGTTGAGGTCAGGATCGGGAAGAAAGAGAGGGGGAAACCCCGATTGAGTAAGTCAGCCACAATAACAGTAACCTGAGCGCTCCGGCAGGCCACGGTCTAACGGAAGACGGGATGGGAACCACTTCGGACAGAAGAGGTTCCCATCGGTGTTTTAGGGGGTGGCTATAAGAAGAAAGGGAAAAGCGCTTTCCTGTCTGCCGGATAATCCTTGAAAGTTTCCCGGTACCATTTATGATGATGCAGCGCCCTGGGCAGGAGGTTGACAAGTGTCCACAGTCCAAAGGCCAGCGCCGGCGAAGACCAGGTCATCAGGGCAAAACCCGACCATTCCATGATCTCCCCAAAATGGTTCGGACAGGATACAAACCTGAAGAATCCTGCCCGCGGGATTATATAACCCGTTTCACCCGGCTTGCGCAGGTGGATCAGGATGTCATCCGACTGCCAGTTGATGAACATCCCGAGGAAAAAGAGCAGTATCCCGAAAATAAAGCGGGGATCCATCCAGTAGGAGGAGGGATATTGTGCCTGAGTGGCCAGTGTGCCAAGATAATAACCATTGATAAACCCATTCACAAAATTGAAGCAGATAGCCATGAATACGATGGCAAGGGGCATCTTTTTTCCATTTGTCCGCAGACGGAAAGGGAAAATAAGGGTCCGGTTTACATAATGCAATACCCACATTCCAAAAAAGAGCCAGGTAATGGCAGGGCGGATCCCCGTACCAAAGAGATAAAATCCTGCAAAAACCAGCAATGCCGGCATTTCCATTAAAATCCAGCCGGCCCGGTTGTCGATCATGGCGCCCCATTTTTTTGTGGTATGCCTTCCATAGGGAGCGACAATCCTGATCACCAGCGGAAAAATGAAAAGCGCAACGGCCATCCATGCATAAACAAGCAAATAAAAATCAGATTCCTTCATGAAGCAGTAGTTATTGGATTTTTCCGTTTTCTTTAAGCCAAGCCAGAAAGTCCCGGATCGTTTCTGAAAATGGGCGGGGGTTGAAATTAAGTTCAGCTCTTGCCTTGTCATTGCTGATCATCCGGTTGCCTTCGGTGATAATTGTAAGCGATTCGCTGGTATAGAGCGGTTTTGTTCCCGACAACCTGCTGTACATCGTGATGAATGGCAGCCCGACACGGGCGATCCACATGGGTAAAACCGTCTTTACGGTCTTTCGCCCTGAATGCAACTGGATCAATCCGGAAAATTCCAGCAAACTGTGCCAGTGTCCCGAAAGCAGGTATTTCTCACCGATCCTGCCCTGGTCGATAGCTGAAATAGCCGCTGCCACTATATCCCTTACATCAACCCAGTCGTAACCGCCCGGGACAAGGGAGGGTATTTTATGGTTATAGATATCAATCACGGCACTCCCGATAAGCGATGGTTCGGGGTCGGCAGCCCCGATGATGGCTGTCGGGCTCAACACCAGGGCAGGAAACCCGTTTCTGGCCGCCTCCATCACCTTGCGTTCCCCTGCTGCTTTTGAGCGATCATAGGCAAATCCTTCATTTTCGACAAGCGGCCTCATTTCATCCAGCGGCTCATGATGCGGCTGCTGGTTGAAGGCGTGGATGGAGCTGAAGTGAATGAACCTCTTAACCCCGCATTCAGCTGCAACTGCCAGCATATTCACGGTTCCCTCTGTATTGATGCGAGCAACCATCCCATCCCGGTCGCCTGTGATAGATATCCTGGCGGCAAGGTGGAAAACTACATCGATGCCAGTTAATAATGGTTTTAAGGAATCCCTGTCAAGAAGATCCCCATGTACAAGGGTGACCGGGATGTGCTCCAGCCCGTTGGTATGCCGGTGCGCGAGGGCCTTTACCTGGTGCCCCTGCTCCAGGAGCGCTTTGCAGAGATTAACGCCAACATGACCATTGGCGCCGGTTACAGCGATTTTCATCAGGATTTGTTTGGTTCGCGGCAAAAGTAGTAATTTTCTTGCGAAGACTTGCGTGTTATCCAATTTAGATTAATTTTACAGTATAAATCAGGTAATTCAACAAACCCTAAATAATTAATACACACCAGTTATGAAAACGTTTGTAAAAATTTTGTATTGGATAATCGGCCTGGTTGCAGTGCTGGTTATCGTTGCATTCCTCTTACCGAAGACCTATAAGGTTG
>JBAXFZ010000216.1:0-7238 GCA_037139685.1 Bacteroidota bacterium | reverse complement strand
TCGGTAACCTCGATGACATCAAAGTAGGTGGTGATGATCTGGCTCATGAGTTTCCATGCATCGATCTCTTTTTTTGATGTCTTTACATCGATATCGGTATTCACATTATCCGCAGGTTCCGTCGCTTCAAGTGCATCATCCTTTTCAAGCTGCATGAAGAATGTCTTTGGCAGGTCGGTGAATTCGGGTTTGTTGCAGAATTCAATTTTACCGGTAATGAAACCCGTCTTCTCCACTTTTACGGCAATACAGGTGTGCGACTGGACCACGATCTGAGCCTGGCCTGACCCGATAGGTTTCCCGTCAACGAAAATTTTTGCGTCGGGTTCCGAAACGCTGAACCTGATCACCTTTTTTCCCGCCTGGGACGAGATACTGAAAAGTACCAGTGTCAGAAGAACTGTAAACTTAAGGATGCGTGTTTTCATCGTTGGTTGTGTTGATTAATGAGCTGCAATTATTCAGCAGTCTCCTTTTCTTCAGCAGCCGGGGGCGTCTCCTCCGCAACTTTATCACTTTCTTCCGGTGTGAAATCCAGGAGTTGTTTTTCAACCAGTACATTGTACCAGCTGACCATTTTTTTGATATCCGATACATAGACCCGATCCTGGTCGTATTCGGGAATCATTCCGAGGAAGAATTTCTTCAGGGCAGTATTGTCCGATTTGGAGTCGATGGCCGGTTTGCCTTCCAGTTTCTCATAGAATGTTTCGAATACCTTCTTCAGCGAAATGTCATCTCCGGTAGTAAATACGCTGATCTCCTCCAACGAGCTGATCTTTTCATGACCGAAAGCCGGGAATCGCTTGCTATCATTAAGTGATTCGACAATCACCGCATTTTTTGCCTGTGAAACCACTTTGTATAAACCGTTTTTTCCTGCAATCGATAAGATCTTACTTAAATCCATGGTTAGATTGTTTTTTGCAAAGATAAAAAAAAAGAACACCAATCCGTAACGTGTTGCATCTATAAGGGTACAGCATATACACAGGTCACGGGATTTACCTGGTCAGTTTGTAATTCCTGTATTCACCGATCCTCCAGCCGGTCGTTTTTTCAATGAAACGGAGGAAAACGGTTTTCAGGGATCCCCGGTTTCGTGAAGGATCGGGGGTGAAATTCCAGTCCTGGCGTGCAATCCGCTCTTTCATTACCCGCGGGTGCGACCCGGTGAACCGCACCAGGTAATTCATGCCCGAGTAATCGTAAGCTGCGGTTTTCGGGATTTTCTTGTCGATCCAGTTGTCGCTGTGCCAGTAACGGTTAAACGATTGCTGCTTGGCCTGCTGCGATTCGGGCGGCTTTACCCAGCCATAATGATAGATGAAAGCATCGATGGGGGCGACCCTGAGCTTGTTCCCGTTTTTCCTGAAGCCCTGGGCATCCTGGTACGACCGTATCTGCTTGTCATTCCTGATGATCCGCACTTCCCGCCGGTACCATTGGCGCGAATCGCCGATATATTCGTAGGATCCCCAGAAGTGGAGGTAGTTGAAGGCAAACCCTTCAATGCGGCTCTCCCCCTGGTATCTTTCCATGGCAGCCCTTACAGCAGGAAGAAATTTCTCATGCACCACCTCATCTGCCTGGATATAAAAGGCCCATGTTGTGTCGGATGAGACGGCATCGAAGGCTTTGTCAGTCTCCTTTGCCAGGACATGCCCGCCCTGGCGAAGCGTGTCGTCCCAAACGGTATCGATGATCCGGATCTTAGGATCGTTGATGGAGGCAACCAGGTTCCGGGTGTCGTCCTCTGAATGGCCCACTGCGATGATGAATTCATCACACAGGGGTAAAACCGACAGGATCGATTCGACCACGGGATAGTTGTATTTGATGGCATTGCGTACAAATGTAAATCCGGCGACCTTCATGACATTGGTTGATTCAGGAAACAATAACAGGAACTGATTATATCCGCTTTACCCTGCCACCGCGGGGCGGACCGGGATGAGGATCCAGTTCAGAGTTCAGGGATGATCCCGGTGTAATTTGCCGGGGTGAAGGATTTCAGCTCATCCTTTACCTTTTTTGAAATTTTAAGCCCGTCGATGAACTTCACCAGCGTGCCCTGGGTAATACCCTCATGCCCGCGCGTAAGCGCCTTCAGGGCCTCATACGGGTTGGGATAGCCCTCGCGCCGCAGGATGGTTTGTATGGCTTCGGAAACCACCGCCCAGTTGCTGTCGAGTGCCCGTTCCAGTTCCTTTTCATTCAGGATCAGTTTGTCAAGCCCTTTGAGCAATGACTGGAAGGCGATCACCGAATGAGCCATGGGAACACCAATGTTGCGGATCACGGTGGAATCGGTCAGGTCGCGCTGCAAGCGTGATACCGGGAGCTTTTCCGAAAGGTGTCCGAAGATTGCGTTTGCAATGCCCAGGTTCCCTTCCGAATTTTCAAAATCAATGGGGTTTACCTTGTGCGGCATGGCCGAGGAGCCGGTTTCGGTTTCCTTCACCTTTTGTTTGAAATACTCCATCGAAATGTACATCCAGAGATCGCGGTCAAGGTCAATAAGAATGGTATTGATTCGTTTGAGATTGTCGAAAAAGGCAGCCATGTTGTCGTAATGCTCAATCTGGGTAGTGGTTTGGCAACGTTCCAGACCGAGTGTCTGGTTGACGAACCTGTTGGCGAAGCCCACCCAGTCGATCGCGGGATAGGCCGCATGATGCGCGTTGAAATTTCCTGTAGCACCGCCGAATTTGGCAGAAATGGGAATAGTTTCGAGAAGGGCCAGCTGCATTCCCAGCCGTTCGGCGAATACATACAGCTCCTTGCCGACCGTGGTAGGGGAGGCGGGCTGGCCGTGGGTATGGGCCAGCATCGGGACCTTAAGCCACTCTTTGCTTCGCATGAGCAGCGCCTGGTAAATCTTTTCCAGGAGCGGTTCCATGACGCCCCGGTAGGCACCCTGCAAGGCCAGCGGAAAAGCCGTATTGTTGATGTCCTGGGAGGTGAGCCCGAAATGAATAAACTCCCTGTATTGTTCCAGCCCAAGCAGTTCAAACTGCTCTTTTATAAAATACTCGATCGCCTTTACATCATGGTTGGTCTGTTTTTCAATCTCCTTTACACGCAGGGCGTCATCATGCGTGTATTTTTCATAGATGTTCCTGAGTTTAGGGAATACCCTTTTATCGACTCCCTTTAGCTGGGGCAGCGGTATCTTACACAAGGCAATGAAATACTCAACCTCAACAAGGAGACGGTAACGAATGACGGCCCCTTCCGAAAAAAAAGCGGACAGTGGCTCTGTAACCTTATGGTACCGGCCATCAACCGGAGAAACAGCGTCTAATGAGAAATCCATAAACGGGAAAGAATAAGATTAGAACTATGAAAAGGTCCGTGACGCGTAACACGTAACTCGTGACAAGTACCGCGTAACGCGTAGCACATGTCGTGTTTTTTTTTGCTCTTCAAAAATAAGATATTTTAAAACATGCGGCGTGAAATACAATTCAGTATAAAGTTTAAATTTGCATGTTATCAACCCCGAAAAAATATTGAATATGAAAAAAACCTTTACCACTATGTTCCTGTTGCTGGCTCTCTTTTTTGGGGCATGGTCACAGACGATTGTTACAACCCAGCCGCTTAACAAAAATGCAGTGCTGGAAGAGTATACCGGTATCCATTGCCAGTATTGCCCTGAAGGCCATGTGATCGCCGCCAGTATCCTCGCCGCCAACCCCGGAAGGGCTGCGGTTGTGTCAATACACCAGGGATCCTATGCCAACCCGGGCGCCGGGGAACCCGACTACCGCACCCCCTTTGGCGATGCGCTTGCCGGCCAGACCGGGCTTACCGGTTATCCCTCGGGAACAGTTAACCGCCATGTGTTCACCGGCACCACAACAGCCCTGAACCGCGGTGACTGGACTGCCGATTGTAATGTAATTATGCAGCAGCCTTCACCCGTGAACCTGGGAATTGTAACTTCGTATGTTGCAGCAACCCGTGAGTTGACCGTACATGTAGAGTTGTATTATACCGCCGCCAGTGCCACAACCTCCAATTTCATCAACGTAGCCCTTATCCAGAACCATGTCTTCGGTCCGCAGACCGGCGGCGGGGCAGGAAACAACTATGAACACATGGAGATGCTGCGCTACCTTTTAACGGGCCAGTGGGGCGACGAGGTGACCACCACAACCCAGGGAAGCCTTGTAGAAAGAACCTACGTGTACACTATCCCGGCCGGTTATAACAGCGTACCATGTGTCGTTGAAAACTGCGAAGTTGTTGTTTATGTTGCCCAGAGCCACCAGGAGATCATTACAGGTGATGTTGTCCCTGCGATTGATGGCACCAACCTCTATATCGGTGACATAACCACCACCGGCAACAATATGAAACTGGGACAACCCTCTGTCCCCACGGCTTTCGACCTTGTTCTCAACAGCAACATAGCCGGAACGGAGCCCTTTAAACTGAAGCTTGTTTCAGCTCCCCCGGCAGGCTGGATTTCAGATTTTTCAATCGATGGACAGACCTTTACCGACAGCACCGTGGTGAACGTCGTCAAGGGCACCCCGAAACCCCTTGCACTCCACATTACCCCGGGATCACTGGCTGGTTTTGTAACCTATACCTTTGAACTCACTTCGGTAAACAACCCAAATGCCCCTAAAAAGTATTTCAAGGCATACGTAATATCGAATGTCAATACCCTCCTGGTAAATGCTGCCGGCGACAACAATGCCACGCTCCACCAGGATGTTTACCTCGCAGGGCTGACCGCAGCCGGATGCGACCACCTGGCTGTTATGAAATCCGACCTGTTTGTGCAGGCAAAGGATGCAGGCATACTTACCGAAGTACTGAACGTTTTCTACAATGTTGCATGGACCTTCCCTGCTTTTACCGATCCTGAAGCGCTCGCACTTAAGTCATTCATGGATAATGGCGGGAAATTCATGGTTGCAGGGCAGGACATCGGCTGGGATGTGATGAGCGGAGCGGCCGGAAGTCACGGCACACCGGCAACCCAGGACCTGTATACAAATTACATGAAAGCGGCCTTTGTTGATGATGGCAGTACGGCAAACAACAAGTTAGTTGCCAACGCTTCTGATGCCATCTACGGTACCACGGCCACTTCAAACATTGTTGACGTGAATGCCGGCAATATGTATCCCGACCAGATCAACCCTGTTCAGAATGCTACTGCCATCTTCTATTACAACACCACCTTTACCAAGATATGCGCAGTCAGGTCGACCAAAGACCAGGCAAAAGTTGTCTATTTCGGTGTAGGACTTGAAATGGTTCAGACTGCGGCGGTCAGGAATGATGTGCTTAAGAAAACCTACGACTGGTTTATGCAGGGAGTGGGGATGACTGAAAACCTGAATAAGAGTGGTGCAAGCCTCGGTCAGAACTTTCCGAACCCTGCCAATGACCGGACGACCATCATGGTTTCATCCGTCGATAAGGATATGACCCTCGAAGTGAGCGACCTGATGGGCAGAACCTTGTTAAATGTCCCTGTCAAGAGCGGGTCATCGCAAATCAGTTTATCAACCTCGTCACTCGGAAACGGTCTCTATTTCTACCGCCTGGTTAGCAGCGGCAGGGTAATTGATACGAAGAGGATGGAAATAATGAAATAGTTAATTGAAACGCAATCAGATACCTCCTAAAAAGGGATTTGATTGCTGGTAAACTGAAAAATGGTGAACGGGTGGTTTATCCCTGTTCACCATTTTTTTTAGGACAGACTCCCGGAAAGGTTAATTCCCGACGTTGGCCAGGATCCATTTACCGATCATCTCCAGTGCCGATGGAGCGATGGTTTCTTCGATTTTCGAATATTCATTCGGGCTGCCGGTGGCGGCATGTTGAAACAGGTGATTAAGCCCGGGCAGTTCTTCTGTGGTAAAACGTGCATTGCCGCCAAAGATCATGGCTCTTTCGATCGCCTCGAGGTTTTCCCTGGGGGGTACCTGCAGGTCCAGGCTGCCGTTGATGGCCAGCAGGGGGCAGCTGACCCGGGTCAGGTAATCCTGTGGATCAAGGGTAAGGAAGCAGCGGAACCAGGGGGAAGTGATTGTTTTCAACTGCGCATTCAGGGCCGGTTCCTCAATCTTGTGATAGGTGGTGTCGCCTGAATGTTTTTTGTCTATTCCGGTGAACAGGGCCCGGAGCTTATGCTCAGCCCTGGCGTTATCGCTGGTTTTTTTTAAAACCGCGTACATCTCACGGTTTAGCTGATCATTCGTTTTGATGGATTTCTCATCAGCCTTTTCCGCCCTTGAAATCAGGGCCGACTGGAGCAGCAATATCTGTTCTCCGGTAATCCCCGGACCGGCCATCAGCACGACAAAGGCGACATCTTTCCGTCGTGAAGCCACGACTGGTGCAATGATACCACCTTCACTGTGACCGATAAAGCCAATTGTCCTGCTGTCGATATCCGACCTCTTTTTCAGGAAATCGAGGGCGGCTTCGGCATCGGTGGCAAAATCGAGGGTGGTCGCCGTTTTGAAGTCACCTCCCGACTTCGCCACTCCCCGGTCATCGTATCTCAGAACTGCTATTCCCTGGCGTGTAAGGTAATCTGACAGCACCAGGAATGGCTTGTGGCCCATCAGCTCTTCATCCCGGTTCTGGGGGCCCGATCCGGTTATCAGGATGGCCGCCGGGAAGGGTCCGCCCTTTTCAGGCAGGGTTAGCGTTCCGGCCAGGTCAAACCCTCCTCCTGCATTCGGGAAAGTGACCTCTTCAGATCGGTAGGGGAAGGGGTGTTTGGGTTCCTGGGGGCGATTTATGATCAACTTTTTCTCCTGGCGCACAAGGACAAGCGGGAATGACATGCCGCTCTGTTTCCATGTCCCGGAAAGCAATGTACGATCAACGGACATCTTTCCGCTGAATTTCCCCCCGATACGTTTTGATGAAACAATGATGGAATCATCCTTCACGATCACCTTGCTCGTGGGCAGGTTCATCGCGCCCTGGTCGGGACTGTCGAAGGTTACCACCATGCTGTCGGCCTGGTTGAAGGAGATATTCATCACCAGCCTCAAATCCATACCCTGCACCTTCAGCGCCCCTGCCCATGAACCCTGCAGCTCTTGATGGGAAACCTGCGCAGGTGCCGGAAAAGGTACGATGATCATACAAGCCAGCACCAGCAGACTAGCTGTCAATAGGTATCTGTCTTTCATAACATGGTTATTTGTCACATACATTTCAGAATTTCGCTATTTCGCTATTTCGCTACC
>JBAXFZ010000215.1:0-7268 GCA_037139685.1 Bacteroidota bacterium | reverse complement strand
TCCGACCGGATGGGAATGACGGCAACAGACCCTGAGGGGATGTCAGTATCGGAAAAACCGAGACGTTGGTTCTGATCCCCTAAGCCTGCCAGGATATACGACCGGTTCCTTTCCCGGGCAAGGGAAGAATCCCCTTCAAAGATGCGTTCCCCTTTGATCAATGAAAGAAGTACGGAAGCGTAAGCTGCCGATCTTTCGGTGTTGATCAGCCAGGGGCCGGAGAGGATTTCTGTAAGGAGTGGATTCATTGTACCCTGTTTCGAGGATACAATATTAATTTGGTATTGCGGGCAAATAAAGGACTGAAAAGATCATCAGGTCAATCCTGGTTTCCATCATCCGGGATCGGACCGTTTGGATCGAGATAGTAAGCAGCAGGATTTGAAAACTCCCCGGCAAACAATAGCTCATACCCATTGAAGCCTTCCAGAACTGCCGGCTTTAGCAGTTTGCTGGTCACCTTCATAGGGCTGTCCATCGTCCCGAATATCCTGATAGTACCATTCTTATCGCCGGATTTCAGGATAAGCCGCCTCCCAGTCATGGCATATAACGCCGTCTCCACGGTAGCACGATCCTTGGGCACAAGGATCTTGAGTTTGTAAACGTATTTGATCCCGGCAGGGGTATCCTGTTGTTCGGATTCCAACTGGATCGTCTCCGGCGTGCCGTAGATGGCACTCCAGGATTTACCGGGTTTGGGCGTGATCAGGCAACTGAGCGTTGCCGGATACAGTTTGAAAATTCCAACATCCTCTCTGAATATCCAGCTGATGGAATTCAGTCCGCCGATATTGATGCCGGTATGCCGTTGAATAGTTCCCATTTCAGTCTTTATTCAGAAAAACGCAGTGACACTCCGGGGACATCTCAGGGACAAAAAGTGAGCAACTTTTTTCGTCCTTTTTACGGCTTCGCTTCCGGTAATAGTCTTTTTTCAGCATTTCGTAGTTCAGGTTTGAAAATGTGATGTTGTGGTCATAGCAAAATTGAAGGATGCACTTCTTGAAGGATTTATAAAACCGGACCTTGTCATTCATATAATGAAAGAAAAGGTCTTTGAAGTGCCATTCCAGGTAACTCTCAAAGATGGCCTGGTTCCGCTCGTTGACCCAAAGGTTTGACTTGACCCAAAAGTCGTTGTAATAGGGCAGCACGAAGGTGATATACTCCGGGCCCGTAGGGAATTCAGGAACGACCTGCGGCGGGCGGATCTCAAGAAGTGGCTTGAGAAGCTTTCCGATGATGTTTCCCTTCGAGGCAGTATTGGTACTCAACGAACAGATCAGGTATTCCTGAAGGTAAGGCTTCAATTTGATTGTAATGGTGGGGCGTTCTTTTTCAATCATGGGCAAATGTATTTTCATTGCTTGGTAAAATAAAGGCCATCAGCCTTTGACAAAGACCATCTGGTGATCCAGGAATGGTTTCAGATTGATGCTCCGGGTAAAATCCCTGATGTAATGAACCTCGAAGTGTTGTTGATCCCCGCGCTGGATCAGGTACTGCATCCCCACTTTCTTCTTTCCCCGGATGTGAAAATCATCCATAGTGGCCAGTCGAAATCCCTCTGGCACTTTGTCATAGTACTCCCAACCATTGCGGTCCGTTTTCAACATTTTTTTCTTGCTTGGGGGTAGTGGTCATTTTCCGTCCCTACAGCCATACAGCCCTACAAAGGCTCTTATTTGACATTAACTTCCTGATTATTAAGCTTCGTATTTTTGAAGGAAACTCGTAAGGTGTGTAGGGCTGAAAATTCAGCCCTACCTACACCATCATCCCGGTTTTTTACCGCCCTACGATTCCCTACGGAATTACTACCCGCCCTACAAACACTTCCATCCATAACATACTGATACATGATATTTTATTATTTTATTGATTTATTTGTAGGGCTGTAGGGACGTAGGGCGTACTTTTCCCGCCAGACTTTTCCATGTGAATTTTCAGAAAGGCAGCTCATTTTGCTCTCCGGGTTGCTGTGACAAATTAGCAGTGTCTCCCAATTCCAGGGAGGTTTGTTCCGCAGGTTTGAATCGCTGCAGATCGATCCCCATGGCCTCAATGAGTTTATATTTTAGGGCTATGCAACTGGTAACACGTTCGGCCTTTTTAATGACCCGCTGGTTGTATCCGGATGCCGGGTCGGTCTCCCAGGATTCGACCTGGTATATGAACCGGTGGCTGTTCACTTGCCCGATATACGCCGGATGATCTTTCAGGTACATCCGAAGTGCGTTGATCTTTAAACTTTCCGATTGGTGCAACTTCTGGTAAATCTGGATGACATCGTTCACAATCAGGTAAAGCACCGGGGCCGAGCCTCCATCCATGGGGATCAGGTCTCTTTCAGTCTTCGATTTGATGATCGTCACACTCTGTTCCTCCGAGATATCGAATTCCCGTCCGCTGATGATTTGCCCCTGGGCATAGAGCATCCCGATGGTGTTGAAGAAAATAGCCAGGCGGTTGCTGGAGCTCAGATCCTCGCTCTGGCGGATGATCTGCCGCTTGGCATCTTCATAAAATTCTTCATAACTGAAAGGCAGGGGAAGATCCTTCACATGGTCTTCCCACATCCTGGCCATGGCAATGAACAGGCTAACGGTATTGATGATCCTGGTCTGGTAGGAGCCGCCTTCTCGTTGAATATCGCTTTTAACCTGCTTCTGGGCATCGCGCATGTAGGATGCAAAGTGTTTCTGCACGATCCCGCGCCGGCGGATGATCTCCATGGCAATGTTGCTCAGCCCCTCACTCTCCCGTGTTTTCAGGTCCTTGTAGATGATCACCTCTTCGTCCGTCCAATTCTCTTTCCTGGGCACATGCTTCTGGACCACCCGGTTGCCCAGGGCGCCATCATCCCGTTCCGGACCTTCCTGACCTAGCAGTACCGGGCAACCGTTGATTTTCGAAACATCGATATCCCGGCTCGATGCATCTTTGCGTTTCTGTTTGCCTTCATTGTCATAGACCGCCGCTTTCAGCCCCTGAAACTTCACGTCGGAAATCTGATAATCGTTGTACTCTTCAAAGATAACCGGGATATCACGAAACCTTTCCAAGCTGGTGAAGAAGGCAGCATCGGTTCCGGAGTTCAGGTTGAACAGCGGAGCTCCGTGCATGAAGGGAGCCCGGATGCTTTCGGCAATCCGGGATTTGCCTGATTCGGTAGGGCCAATAAAGAATAGTGAGGTGAAGAAGCGCTCGATCGGAAAGATGATGGAACGGTTGGCCGACAGAATTGTGAACAGCAGCGCCCACATGCCGTTATTGTTGTATTGGTAGACCTTGTACATCAGCTCCGACCATTGCGACCATAACGTTTTATGCTTCGGTCTGTAAACCAGGTAGCGGTCGTACTCATACCGGTCATTGTCGGCACGCTGGTCTTTGTAGATTTTGCTGAAGGAAGGAGAATAATACGTTACATCTTTGAACCTTACCAGACCGAGATCATCCACATGGACAAATGAATTGTCGGAGATAATGCCATTTGCGAAAGCAAAGAAACCTTCAGGTTGCCAACCAAAGGTTGAAAACTCCCAGCATTTAGGGAACCGAAGGGCGATGCTCTCCAGGATCTTCTCGTGATGAAAGGGCTTGCCGTTGGTAAAGATGTAGCCCCCGTTGTTCCAGAGAAATTTCTTGAATTGTTGCAGCTCGACCATATCGCCACTTTTGAACTCAACGTACTCTGCCGTGTTGAGTTCTGAATGGAACAGTTCAACGATCCGCTTATTCTTGGTGGGGTCAAGATCATAGACCTGGAACAGGGGTTCAAGGTAAAAGTTCCCGACTTTGACCAGGGTGTTATCCAGGGTACGGAAGACATAGAAAATCTTGTTCCCTGTTTTATTCTGTGCCGGGAAAAAGCCGTACCGCTGGAAAAACCCCTGATCCACGTAATCCGGAAGGTGGGCGATATCGAAAACGTACTGCTGGTCATCAATGACCACATGCTCCTGCTGCTGGACGGCCAGGTTCTTTCGCTTCTCAACAAAAGGGCGAAGTACTTTTGAAAAAGCTCCCTGGTTCAGACCGAACTTTTTGGCAATCTCATTGGTCTTGATGTGGATAATGGTATTGTCAAGCTTAGAAAGAAACTCGGCCGTCATCTCCACAAACTTTTTGGATCGTTTGGTATCAGGATGCCGGAACAAACGATAGGTCAATCCGTGTACGTAGAAATCCAAAAAGTCTATGTACACCGGTTCCTTCTCATCTTCTGCGGTTTCATCCACGCTTCCATCCTCACGGACTTCGACCCGTAGTCCCTGCTCTGTAAGAAACCTTCCGGCTTCGGCCAGCGGCAGTTCTACGTTGTTGTCATCAACGACCTTTGAAAGACCTTCGATTTTAACGTTCCTGGTAAGCTTTGATAACTTGAAAAGATCATCCTTTCGGAGCTTTCCTGTCGGCAGGCTGATGGTGTTCTCTTTGCCTTCTGCATGATAGGAAACGACAAGTGTCGGATCAGATAGCAAGATGGCAAAGCCTTTTTCAGCGATCATATCAACGGAAGCATCCATTCCATAAAATCCCTTTTCGGAATGTTCGATCTTGGGCAGTTGTTTTTTTAGGTTCCGCTGAAGGTCTTCAAGTTTGACGTCGAGTTTTTTCGCGACATCAGCAATCAGGTATTCTCTGGTCTCTTCGTCGCCGATGAGCGAAATCTGGGAAACAAGTTCTTTTATGTGTCGAGCCTTCTGAATCGGGTCCTTTTCGACCTGCTCCTTGACCATCCCGATGCGGAACGAAACGATGTCCTGGCGGTTATCCTCGATGAATTCCCTGAGTTTTTCGGAGCCGTTTTTATTGACGTACGAATCGGGGTCTTCTCCATCCGGAAGAACAACCAGGTAAACATCCAGTCCCATTTGAAGGGGGACCTTGATGTTGGACACGCTTGCTTTTATTCCGGCGGGATCCCCGTCATACACGATGGTCAGGCAACCGGTGAGCGACAGGATCATTTTGACCTGGTCTTCGCTCAGGGCGGTGCCCGAGCCAGCCACAACATTTTTTATCCCGGCCAGATGCCAGCTGATAAGGTCGGTCTGACCTTCTACCAGAAGGCATTCGCCGGCTTTCATGATCTCCTTTTTCGATTGGTAAAGCCCGTACAGAAACCGGCTCTTTTTGAAAACCTCGGTTTCAGGGCTGTTCAGGTACTTGGGCTTATCCTTTTCCGCAGTAATCAGCCGGCCGGTAAATCCGATAACCCTACCTGATCGGTCAAAAAAGGGAAACATGATCCGGCGGTTGAAGGCATCATAGAGGTTCCCCTTGTCGTTTCTCTTGATCAGTCCTGCCGCTAAAAGGATATCATCGCTGTACCCTGCCTTGTGGGCGGAGCTTAAGAGATCGTTGCCGTTTTCGGCGTAACCGAGTTCAAACAATTCAATCCCATTTTCAAGGCCGCGCTTCTTCAAATATTCAACTACCTGATTGACAATTAGGGCAGATTGGGGCATCTCTCCGGGCGTACGCCCTAAATTCGATTTGAAGTGGTCTTTTGCCCACTTCAAAACAGCGAATATCCCGTCACGTCGTTTCTCAGCATCAGTGTATAACTGATCTGCTCCATTCATTTTGACAAAAATGCCGTAGCGATCTGCGATGTAGGTGAGCGCCTCAGAGTAGCTCATTGCCTCATGCTCGCGCAGGAACTCGATGGCATCGCCTGATTTGCCGCAGCCAAAACATTTGAAAGTTCCCCGGGCGGGGTTGACGATGAAACTTGGAGTTTTTTCGTTGTGGAAGGGGCAACAAGCTGTGAAGTTGACTCCTTTCTTCTTCAGCGTGATAAAATCGCCGAGTATATCCTGGATTTGAATGGCATCCTTAATTTCTTCAGCGTTTGATATCATGCTGATTTACATCTTTCTTTAAGCAATGGTTAACAGGTATTGTATAAATGGGATTAGTCATGGTCTATTATTTCCTGATCGATTACCTCGATCAGCTCATTTACTCGGATCAACTTAGTATGGAGAAGGCCGCCTTCCCTGACCCGCTGGGTTGTGAAGGCGACTGCATTACTTGCGTTCAATTCTTTCAATTTGAATTCAAGACGGTCCCGAAGGCATTCCATTGCTTCAAGGGTAAGCTTCAGGTCCGGTTGGCTCATGTTGGAGAAGGTTCGCATTCTGTATCGTTTTTAAGATTATCAATTCGCTTTTGGAAATCTTTCAGCGCCTGGTCATTTTCCTGGACAACAAGGATTGCCTCTTCCATGATATCATAATTGTACGCAGGATGGTCCGGACTCAGGCAATGTGATATGTACTGAAGGGAATATTTGATTTCCTTTTTCTGTAACCTGCCTTTGATTTGGGTAAAGCTTCCGTAGGGTAGTTTTTTTCTCAGCTCTCCAACTGACTTCTTTCTGTTTGTCATGAGTGTTAATGAATTTTAGTTGATTGATTATGAAGAATGCCTTTACAGCATTGGCTTGGGTAGATGGGTTCTTTAACATTTTTTCAAGTCCTCCATCACTTCGCTCTCAAAATAGAACAGTTTGCCCCCGAGTTTGTGGGAGCGGACAATGCCTGCCTTGCTCCAACGATGGAGTGCAGGTCGGCTGACCCCTATCATTTTGCAGATGTAAGGGGCGGTAACCGGTTTTTCGATAATTGATTTCTCGTTCATGGCAGATGTTAAAATTTACAAGCAGCAAAAATATCAAACCGATAGTTACCGGAATGAAAAAGATATTAACAACTATTTGATTATTAACATTATAGTAACCTTAGAGTAAACAGAAAGTAACCTGATTTGAACCTTCGGGAAACGAAAATGACTATAATCTAATCAATTATAAAAGGGGAAATTTTTGGAAAAGATTTGAGAAAAATTGAAAAATAAATCTTTGTCGGGAAATATTATTTGTTAGGGTCCAAATAGCGATTCCACGGTTATTGATTTTAACCGTGGAATACACAAGGAAATCGTAATGATCTGTATAATGATTCTGAATTGAGGAGCTGGTTGGAAAGGATTTTTTGTACTTTGGCTCTCTACATTTTCCCTTGGAAAGGGAAATGAGTATTACCGGATATTACGGCAATTGAAAGGCGAATATCGGGATTAACTTATGAACACACTACTCTGGTTTTTATAAATAATTCGCCTAAATAATTGCCTAAATATTCAATGCATCTTCGGAAACATCAATAAAATATGACGTTCTGGAAAACGGTTCGAATCCCTCACATCCCACAGAACATTTCCTGATAATCAACGGAAATCAAGTAAAACCG
>JBAXFZ010000214.1:0-7315 GCA_037139685.1 Bacteroidota bacterium | reverse complement strand
ATTGAACCGGTGGCAGGCATCCGGAGCTGGACTGAAATCCTTGATTTGGGAAAGAATCACGGAGATCCCGGTGTTCTTGAACTGATCAAGGAGACGATACTGCCCGGAGACATGGCTACCGTGATCTATACTTCAGGAACTACGGGCCGGCCAAAAGGGGTGATGTCGTCGCATCATAATTTTGTTACAAATTATAAGGCGCTTGCTGAAATTCCGCCATTGAAGATGAACGACCGCGTTGTCAGCTTCCTGCCGCTATGCCACGTTTATGAACGAACGGCAGGGTATGTTTACCAGTCGTTTGGCGTTTCCATCTATTATATCCAGAACATCGATGAACTCGGGGACTATATCCGGGAGATCAAACCACACGGGTTTGCCTCCGTGCCAAGGGTTTTTGAGAAGATTTACAACCGGATTGTCATAAAGGGGAGGACTCTTCCCCTGCCTATGAGAGTGCTTTTTTTCTGGGCATTGCGACAGGGGCACAAGTATGAACTGAACCATGCCCGCGGTTTTGTATATGATGTGAAATTGTTTATAGCCAACCTTCTGGTATTCAGCAAATGGCGTGCAGCGTTGGGAGGTGAGCTCAAGTTCATCGTTTCAGGCAGTGCATCACTCCATCCGCGGCTGGCCCGGATATTCTGGGCGGCCAGGATTCCTATCCTTGAAGCGTATGGTCTTACCGAGACCTCTCCGGGGATCACCTGTTACCGGTTTGAACCCGGGGGAATGAAATTCGGGACTGTCGGGCCCCTGCTGGCCGGCAACCAGATGAAAATAGCCGATGACGGGGAGATCCTTTGCAAGGGACCGAATATAATGATGGGCTATCTCAACCGCCCGGAGAAAACGGCTGAAGTCATTGATGCCGATGGGTGGTTCCATACTGGCGATATCGGGGTGATCGAAGACGGGAAGTTCCTGAAGATCACCGACAGGAAGAAGGAGATCTTCAAAACATCAGGGGGTAAATATATAGCCCCCCAGCCCATCGAGCAGCGTATCAAGGAGTCGCCTTTCATTGAACACATCATGGTCGTCGGGGAGAACCGCAATTTCCCGGCTGCTCTCATAATCCCCAATTTCGAATACCTGAAAAGCTGGTGCGAGGTCAAACATCTCGCCTACGGATCCAGGGAGAAGGCGATACAAAACCCGAATGTCGTGCGCAGGATCCGCCACGAGATCGAACGGTTTAACGAGGGGCTCGACCAGACCAATAAAATCAAGAAGTTCAGGCTACTTGCAGCCGAGTGGACGACCGACGGCGGGGAGATATCCCCGACACTCAAGCTCCGCCGTAAATTCATCGTCGAAAAATACAGCAAGATCATCGAGGAGACTTACCGCTCTTCCGAATTCAACTACCGCGTTGAATAATTATCAGTGAAGTATCTTGAAAATCAGCTCTTTCATTAAATCTCCGTCAGTCGCAGAGGCATTTCCGACACCCTTGGCCTTGAGGTCGTATTCCCTGAGGAAGGAGATGACCGAGATGACTTTTCCCACCGGGAAGCTCCTGGCAGCCTGCTGGTAATCGGCTACGAAGAAGGGCTTGATTGAAAGGGCTGAGGCAACCGAATTCTGTGATTTATCCAGCAGAAAATGGTACATAAGCACCTTCGAAAAATAGGAATAGAGAATTGGGATTACCTTAACCAGTGGGTTCTCACGTAAATTGGCCGCAAAATACATGATAATCTGGTTGGCCTTTACGACATCTTTCCTTGCCAGGGCTTTCTGCAGCTCAAACACATTAAAGTCCTTGCTGATCCCGATGTTCTTCTCCACATAATCTTCATCGATTTCGGAACCGGCCGGAATGTTAATCAGGAGCTTCTGTATCTCGTTTACAATCTTTCCCAGGTCGGCTCCGAGGAATTCAGTCAGCAACGCCGCCGCCTTGGGGGTAATGGAATATTTCCGTTTCCGCAGGTAATCATTGATCCAGTCCGGAATCTTGTTGTCATACAACCTGGCTGATTCAAAGGCAATTCCATGTTTCTCGATGGTTTTGTAAAAAACTTTCCGTTTATCGATTTTCCCGTATTTATGACACAGGACCAGGATCGTGGAGGTCAGGGGATGATCGAGATAGGGCTGGAAATCTTCGATGTTGCTAAGGTCCTGGGCCTCTTTAACGATCATTACCTGGTAATTGGCCATCATCGGGAATCGCTTTGCATAGCTGATCAGGGTACGGACATCGGAATCCTTGCCATAAACGATTGTCTGGTTGAACTCTTTCTCGAGTTCACTCAGCACGTTCTGCTCGATATAATCGGAAATGAGATCAATAAAATACGACTCCTCACCATGAAGAAGGTAAACAGGATAATATATCTGGTTTTTCAGGTCGGCGAGAAGATTGTCGAAACTGATGTTGCTCTTGTCTGCCATAAACAAATGGGTCGCGCCTAGTCGAAGCGGAGATGTTTTACAAGTAATTTCTTTTCAATAAGGTCTTTCATGGTCTCAACCCCGATGCGCAGGTGCTCCTCTGCAAACCTCTGGGTTACCCGCTTGTCGCTGGCCTGGGTTTTGATGCCCCTGCCTACCATGGGCTGGTCGGAAACGAGCAGGATGGCCCCGGTTGGGATTTCATTTGCAAATCCAACCATGAACAGGGTGGCCGATTCCATGTCGATTGCAATGGCGCGGGTTTCGCGCAGCTGATCCTTGAATTGTTCGTCGTACTCCCAAACCCTGCGGTTGGTTGTATAAACGGTCCCCGTCCAGTAGTCTTTCCTGTGGTTGTGGATCACCGTCGACATGATCTTCTGGAGGTTGAAGGCAGGCAATGCCGGTACACGCTCGTGGAAGTAGTCATCTGAAGTTCCGTCGCCACGGATGGCCGCGATCGGAACAATCATGTCGCCAACTTTGCATTTTTTCTTCAGCCCCCCGCATTTGCCCATAAAAAGGGCTGCCTTCGGCTGGATGGCGCTTAGAAGGTCCATGATGGTGGCTGCATTGGGACTTCCCATGCCGAAATTGATGAGGGTGATCCGTTCAAATGTCACGCTTGGCATGGCTTTGTCTTTACCCTTGATCTCAACGCCATACCACTTTGAGAACAGTTCAAGGTAACTGTTGAAATTTGTCAGCAGGATGAAATCGCCGAATTCCTCCAGTGTCGTACCGGTATAACGCGGCAGCCAGTCATTGACGATCTCTTGTTTGGTTTTCATCGTGGGGGAAGTTATTGTTAAGCACACGGGTAATGATATCGTTTTAACTCCGTTCGGCCGGCGTGCAAACGTGGTGAATTGTTCCCACCTAAGTTTGCCGGTGTATCAAACGTTGTGACAAAGATAAATGAAATGTCAGATTTTTACCTAAATTTGTCATTGACCAATGTATCACAAACTTAATTTGCCCGAATACGAGCCCCGTATCCGTGAAGGAATGAACGGGAAAAGGGAGATTTTCGACCCTGTCAGGAAGAAGTTTGTCAGGCTCACACCCGAAGAATGGGTCAGGCAGAACTTCCTTAATTTCATGGTATCCACCCTTGGATTCCCGGCATCACTGATTGTCGTGGAGGCTGAACTGACCTATAACCAGCTGAAAAAGCGGTTTGATATCCTGGCCTACCTGCCCGACGGGAATCCCTGCATGGTTGTTGAATGCAAGGCAACACAGGTTGAGGTGACCCAGGCCGTTTTTGACCAGGTGGCCATGTACAACATGACCCTGCTCGTAGATTACGTGATTGTAACAAACGGGTTGACCCACTACGTTTGCCGGATCGATCATGAAAAAAGAAGCTACACCTTTTTAAAGGAGATCCCCGGTTTCTCTATGTTGTATTACGGAAATAATGTAGAATAATTTCGCTATTTCGCTATTTAACTTATGGAACTCATCGGAACCATCCCTGAAAACCTGGTCAATTTTATCCTGATCACTCTCTTTTCGCTGTTGATCGGTTTGTCGCAGCGCCGTATTCACAGCCTGGCGAATGAGGCCAGCCATACTTTTGGCACCGACAGGACCTTTGCATTTATCGGCATCCTGGGGTATATTCTTTATCTGCTCGGGGGGCAGCAAACAAGCCTCTACCTTGGAGGCGGCCTTGTGCTGGCACTGATAATGGGCATCTCCTATTTTTACCATATCCGTGATTTTAAGGACTTTGGCACTACCACAATTTTTGTGGCGCTTATAACCTATTGCCTGGGCCCGCTGATCATTACACAGCCGCTCTGGATGGTACTTCTCATCGTGGTTACGGTGCTGATCCTGACCGAAATGAAAGAGACATTTGCCTCCATTTCCCAAAAATTCGATCGTTACGAATTCATCACCCTGGCTAAATTTCTCATCATTGCCGGCATCATCCTGCCCATCGTGCCCGACAAACCAATCGTTGTCGGACTGAACCTTACTCCCTATAAGATCTGGCTTGCCGTTGTGGTTATATCGTCGATATCCTATTTCAGTTACCTGCTGAAGAAGTTTGTCTTTCCAAACGCCAGCATCGTATTGTCGGGTATTCTGGGAGGCTTGTATTCCAGCACTGCCACCACCATCATCCTGGCAAAAAAAAGCAGGAAGGAGCCGCAGCATCTTAACCAGTACATGGCCGGCATCATCTTTTCCACAGCTCTTATGTACCTTCGGGTACTGGCACTTATCCTGATTTTCAACAACGCTCTCTTCATCCGCGTGTGGCCCTGTTTCCTGGCATTATTTGCACTGAGCACCATCATCGGGACTGTGATCCTGTTTTACAAGAACCGCCTTACCACTACCACCGACCTGGAGCTCCATGCGGAGACAAATCCCCTTGAATTTAAAGTTGCCCTCATTTTCGCCTCCCTTTTTGTAGCACTGACTGTTCTCACCTGGGGCATGGTTAACCGTTATGGCACTCCCGGGCTCAACATCCTGTCATACATCGTCGGCCTTGTCGACATCGACCCCTTCCTGATCAGTATTTTCCAGGGAAAGCAGGCTGTAGCCATGGATGCTGTTGTACTGGCTACCTTCCAGGCAATCATCAGCAATAATGCCGTCAAGATGATCTACAGCATCTTTTTTGCCGGTAAAAAGGCATGGGTCTACCTTGTTCCGGGATTTCTCCTTATCATTGCACTGACGATTGGCGTGTTATTTATCGTATAGCAATCCCCTATGGCAGATCATTTTACTGTTGGTTTAAATTTACTGGATAATTCGTTCAATGCAGAGGATGCCCGGAATTACGGATTGGCCATCTTTTTCAGCGACACGCAATGCACCTTCTGCATTCTCGACGGCAAGCGCAACAAGCTTATCGCGCTTCACCAGATGCTCAAGTATGACGTACAGCAAATCAACACCCTGTCGAGCCAGAAGATCTCCTATCCCGATTTCCTGAAGGGGGTGTTAACCTCCATGCCATGGCTGAAGAGTTCATTCAGGCAGGTGAAGATCGCCTATGAGGGGAAGAAATCCACCCTGATTCCCTCGTCGTTGTTTGACCCGGCGAGACTTGAAGATTACCTTCAGTTCAATTTTCAACCCGGGAAGGATGAGGATGTATTGGCAGATCACCTGATATCTATGGATTCTTACCAGGTATTTACGATTCCCGTTCATATCAGGCAATCCATCCTAACCCATTTTCCCGGCAGCAGGATTGTCCTTGCAGCAAGCGTGCTCATCGAAAGTGTATGGATCAACTATAAAAACCGGATAAACGCCCCGCGCGTGTTCCTGAACCTGTGTGCAACCTTCTTCAACCTGATGATTTTTGATGGCCGGCAGATGTCCTATTTCAATACCTTTGCCTTCCAGAATCCGGAGGATGTTACCTATTACCTGATTTTTGTGCTCGAGCAGCTGAACCTGAACCCTGAAACAATACCGCTTATCATGCTTGGTAATGTTGAGAGGGGGGACGAACTGGTTGAATTATTGTTCAAATATGTGCGCCATGTTGAATTTGGAAGGCGAAATGAGGGATATAAATACAGCTACGCGCTGAACCAGCTTCCGCCTCACGTTCATTCCCCACTATTTAATTTTTTCTCATGCGGATTGTAAGCGGCAAGTACAGGGGGCGACGTCTCCAGCCACCGGTGAACCTGCCGGTAAGGCCAACCACCGATTTTGCGAAGGAGGGGCTTTTCAACGTGCTCAACAATATGGTTGACTACGAATCGCTGAAAGTTCTCGATCTCTTTAGCGGCACTGGCAGCATTGCCTTTGAATTTCTTTCACGGGGTGTTATCGAAGTCACCGCAGTTGATTCAAATAACCGTTGCGTCGAATTTATTAAGAAAACGGCAGCTGATTTTGGTGCAACCAATATGAAGGCGGTAAAGTCGAATAGTTTTGTCTTTATCAAACATATGGTGACGAGCTATGACCTTGTATTTGCCGATCCGCCTTACGACCTTGAACGCATTGAAGCAATTCCCGACCTGGTATTTGAATCGGGACTGCTTGCCGGGGAGGGTTTGCTGATACTGGAACACTCATCCAGTTACAAGTTTGAGAAGCACCCGCACTTTGACCAGCACCGCCAGTATGGAAGTGTCAATTTCAGCTTTTTTCAGAGGAAAGAGAAGTCAATTGCCCGGGAAGAATAATCAATTACAAATAACAAATGACGAATTACTTTCTCAACTGGAAACCGTAACCCGTCATTCGTCAATCGTAAATCACAATTAGTATTCGTCTTCGTGGAAGAAGAAGTCGTCCTTCGTAGGATAATCGGGCCAGATGTCTTCGATACGTTCATAAGATTCGCCTTCATCTTCGATCTCCCTGAGATTTTCAATAACCTCTTGTGGCGCGCCGGATCGGATCGCCCAATCGACCAACTCTTCCTTGGTGGCAGGCCAGGGAGCATCTTCCAATTTTGAGGCCAATTCGAGTGTCCAGTACATTTATCAGTGTTTTTGAAGTTTCTGCAAAAGTATAAAAAAAAAAATCAGAATGTCAAGGGTTATTTTTAACAATCCAGGGTGTTTCTGTCGCCCCCAGGTCTTTGCCTGTTTTCCGTGCAAGTACAAAGAGGTAATCGGATAAACGGTTCAGCAGGCGAATTATTATATCCTCCACCGGGCTGACGAGGCTTAAGCGTATCAGGGCCCGTTCTGCGCGCCGGCACACCGTTCGTGCTATGTGGCATTCGGAAACGACAGGATGTCCGCCTGGGAGGATAAAAGTAGACAATGGGGGCAATTCTGCGTTCATCATGTCTATTTCCTGTTCCAGCCTCGTAATGTCTGTTTCAAAAAGAGATGGCAATTCGCGGGTTTGCTTCTCGGGATCACGGGCAACAAGCGCCTCTGCAACGAAGAGGTTTTCCTGG
>JBAXFZ010000213.1:0-7367 GCA_037139685.1 Bacteroidota bacterium | reverse complement strand
ATTGGTTGCGGGATGGGATTGGTTGCGGGATGGGATTGGTCGCGGGATGGGATTGTAGAGACGTTGCATGCAACGTCTCTACCCTACCGGATATCGCGGGGATATCCGAAAAACGGTTTATGGTTTGAATAATGAAAGGATATGTCGGACAAATTCCAAAATAAATACCGCATTCCATCCGCCCGGTTACAAAATTGGGATTACCGGTCAAATGGCGCCTATTTTATCACCCTCTGCACCAGAAACAGGGAACATTATTTTGGAGAAATTACAGATGCCCAATTTGTATGGAAACCTGCAGGTTTGCTGGCAGAAAAATATTGGCTGGAAATTCCGCAGCATTTTATTTTTGTCGAATTGGGCAGTTTTGTGATAATGCCTGACCATATCCATGGAATCTTAATTTTGAATCATACTGAAACCGAAAATTATAAATCAGGTATTGACAGAATATTGGAACAACCCCGGGATTCCTCAGCCTCCGCCCTGAAAAACAAAAAAATGGCAGATATTTCTCCCAAAACAGGCGCTATTTCAACGATTATCCGTTCCTATAAATCTGTTGTTTCAAAACAAGCGCATTTAATTCCTGCCGATTTTGGCTGGCAAACGCGGTATTACGATCACATTATCCGTGATTCAAAATCATTTGAACGCATACAGAATTATATTGAAAACAATATTAACAGCTGGGACAAGGACAAAGGACATCCATAATGTTCACACGGACCGGACAAATGCCGTTGGATGAGCTGGCAAATCAGCAACAACAAATTACCAGGGCAATCGCAACAGTCCGTGATGTAAATGGTTTCACCTTTTATCACACCCTGGTATCATCATAACCTGATTGGGCAGTGCCTTTTTATGCCGGAAGCTTCCACATCCTGTATAACCGGAACCAGGCCGCAGTTTCCCCTTCTAATGAATCACGGAAACCTTTCTAACGACAAGCTGGTCGCGGGTCTTGATCGAGATGACATATAAACCCGCAGGATAGGGTCCGAGATCGAGGTCGATGGCATTGGTCACATACGAACCCGGGAAATTGCCAACCACCGTTCCTGAAGAGTTCATCAGCAGGATGTCAGCACTTTCATTTAAAAATGTGTTGAAAATAACGGTGACATGGCCAGGGGTTGGATTCGGATAGATCCTGACATCCAGCCCGGAAGTTAATGGCGGGGGTGGGTCTGTTATGGCAAAAGGTCCATCCTTGTCAGAAACCTGCCTGTAAGCCAGGGTGGTCTGCGTGCTGTTTGTCTGGCAGTCAAATTCATTGATCAGCACCCTGACCTGGCCTGTAAAAGTTGCTGTCCAGGTAATTGTTGCATCAAACCCGGTGCCACATTCATCGTCCGAGTATCCCAGCCAGCTGCCATCCGAATTTTTCCGCAGGGTCAGCTGCGAGTCATAGGGTGCGTTGGCCCCGTTACTGCTGCATAGTGACCAGGTATAGGTGTGCCCGGAAACGACATAATGAACCGAATAGGTGCCAGCAAATATATAGGGCCACAGGTTCCAGGCAGGTGTTGGCGTCAGGATGGTAGATGGCCATTGGGTTGTACTGGTGCAGCCATATCCGATTGTGTTGTAGGTAACCGACCACCCGGGATAGGTAACTGTTGAATCGGAGGTAAACCAGAGCAACATGGTGCTGCCTGTAGATGTCAGCGAAGGGGGAACTGATGATCCCGAATAGGGGCCCCAGTGGGGCGAAGCCGTTGTGGAGCCGTTGTATACCGTGACGAAATCAAAATCCTTTTCGGTACTGAATTCATTGAAGTGCAGGACCACCTTGCCCCCGTCGGAGGGCTGGATAAGCCACTTGCAGCTGGCAACATTCTGGTAATTGTTCGTCCCGCTGCCGTCGTCAAAGGTGCCGCTGTTGGCTGAAAAGGTGGTGGTCCCTGAACAATAGGCCCCGGGTACCACAGTAACCTGTTTGTATCCGAAATTATTGTCTTCGTACCGCTCGGAAACAACCTGGTTGGCATCTGCATAGAAGATGATATACCAGCTCCCGGGTGCGGTGCTTCCAGGGATATTGACCAGTTTGCTGGCACTTACCGAAACCCCCTTGGAAATGGCTGCTATCGCACTCGTGGCAGATAACTGTATGTCATTTGAACTGTAAACATTGTCGGCCGACAGGTAATATTTCATGGTCGATGCCCCGGCAGTGGCTGTGCCCTGGTTTTTGATTGAGCAGGAAACCGTTGTGTTGTGACCGGCAATAATGGTGGTCGGGTTTGCCGCCGGGATCTGGACAACCAGATCCGGCATAAGGGGGATAACGGTTATCTCAAAATACCCTACATTGTTGTTTTCATATAATTCAGGGACGCTATACCCGCCGTCGGCATAGAAAAGGATATACCAGGTTCCGGGAACCGTGTTAAGCGGGATGATCAAAGATTTGGTGGATGAAGCCGAACTTCCTGAAGCAAGTGATGGCGTCGTATTTGTTGAGAGGACTGCATCGCCCGAACTCCAGTACTTATCCGATGAAAGATAATATTTCAGGGTGGATGCTGCTGCACCTGCCACACCCTGGTTTTTAACCAAGCAGGTGGCGGTGGCGGTTTCGCCGACAGTGATAGTGGCCGGTGTTGCAGCCGGGTTCTGTATAACCAGGTCAGGTAAAAATGGAATGATGGTAACCTGCACATATCCAGTATTGTTGGATTCACTGATTTCAGGCACCTGGTATCCGCCGTCGGCATAAAAGAGGATGTACCATGTCCCTGCGGCCGTTGCTGCCGGGATGGTTACAAGCTTACTGTTGCCGGAAGTCCCGCCTGCTGCCAGTGAAACTATGCTGACGGAGCCAAGCAGCAGATCCGTGGTATTGTACTGGTTATCGGCTGAGAGGTAAATTTTAAGCGTGGAGGCTCCGCAGGCGGCAGTTCCCTGGTTTTTCACGGTGCAGCTGGCCGTCGTGGTCTGGCTTGCCGGGATTGTCAGCGGGCTTGCAGCCGGACTCAGCACAACCAGGTCAGGCTGTAAGGCAGGGATGATGGTTATCTGAACATTTCCGAGGTTGTTACCCTCATTGCTTTCGGGAATCTGGTTGTCACCGTCGGCATAGGACAGGATGTACCATGTGCCGGGTGAGGCGGTGGCCGGGATGGTTATCGATTTGCTTACCGTTGCCGTTCCCCCGGTGGCCAGTGATGCAACCGTGCCGGAGGCCAGGAACTGATCATCGGAGCTTAATACAGGGTCGCCTGAAAGATAATATTTCAGGTTCGACGCTCCGGCGGCAGCCGTCCCCTGGTTTTTCACAAGACAGGATGTGGTCGTTAACTGTCCGGCAGGGATTATTAACGGGGTTGTCGCCGGGTTCTGGACAATAAGGTCAGGCAATAACCCTTCCAATACCGTAATTTGTTTGTACCCTACGTTGTTGTTTTCATCGGTTTCTGCGACCTGCTTATCTCCGTCGGCATAGAAAAGCAGGTACCATGTTCCGGGGGAGGTGTTCGACGGGATGGTTATGGTTTTGATTGTGCTGGTCATCGCCCCGTTCATGATGGCAGGGGTGGGGTTCGAGGTGAGCAGAAGATCGTTGGAACTGTAGCTGTCGTTATCCGACAGATAATATTTCAGGGTGGATGTTCCTGCAGCGGATGCGCCCTGGTTTTTGACAACGCAGGTTGCCGTGGTTGTCTGCCCGGCCGGAATGGCCGAGGTGGAGGTGTTTGGGTTCTGGATGATAAGGTCAGGCCTGAAGGTAACCTTGAAGGAGATGGTACTCCCTGCGGAGGTTACAGCGGAGATATCCAGTCCCCCGGGTGTTCCGTCCTGCAAAAAGGGATTCGGGTTTGTTTCGTTGTTTAAGGAAGTCCGGCCTGATGTCGATGAATAAAATGCCAACCCGGGATTCCCGTTCACGGTTAAAGTTCCGTCAGGCCTGTAAAGGTACAGCTCATCGGGAGGACCCTGTGCATTACCGCCTGTTACAGAGGGATCGACACGATATACAAGGAGCCCGGATCCGGGCAGGCTTCCTTCGAAGGTGCCGGACGATTTTCTGTATTCAACCACATAATACTGACCAGGCGACATCTGGGATGCGATTTTATAACAATTATTTGAGGAGCTTGTCAATGGATTTATCGTATAGGTTCCCGTTGTTGTGATCTCCGGCAAAGAGGATATCCAGTGATGATTTGAGTATGCCCATTTCATGTACGACATCATATGCCCGCTCCCGCTGTCCATAATATCCCATGCAAAAACAGGATTTATGTTATTTCCAACGTAGTGGTACAAATCGGGAGCCCCTATTAAATGAAATGTTTCGTGACATAACACTGTAACGGCAATCTGCGTTTCGGGAACGAATATGTAACTCCATACCCGCTTATTATTGATCTTCACATCCGAAAAGGAATCGAGAACCCAGTGATGGGCCCAGAGCAGCGTACTCCACCCGTCGTTGGGCCCCTTAATGAAAAAACTGACATCATCGGCGTTGCCGTCGTTATCTGCATCAATGTTCAACGTGCTGGGCACCGGCGAATTGGCATTAATCCACGTTACCGCATCCTTTATCAAGGTATGCTCCCTGAGTTTTCTTTCAGCGTCTCCGTTATATCCGTCAGGGTTTGTTGTAGCATTATACGGCTGGAAATAGGCCCTGTTGTGGGAATCCTTATACGATAAATTTGTCGTCATTGCACATGCAGGGTAATGGGTGCTGCTGATTGAGAATAAATTATACGAAACCTCACGATAATAAGAATTCATTGTAGTTCCGGTCGCAGGATTTAACAGGTCATCGAAAACTTGTCTGTTCTGGGTGAATTCGGTATCATCATGAAAACGGATATATATAACCAGGTTATTCATCGTACCTGTGTTGGGGGTCTTTGTGCTTCCGGTATACTTAAGATTATCCTCCCTGATTCTTTGATATTCTTCCGCTGATATCTTGGCCCACCTGGTAAGCCCTGAAAGTTCGGGATTGATGCTGCCGACACGATAACGGGTAGCAATTATCCGGCTGCCGGCGGATTGTCCATAATAATAATAGCCGTCCGGCCCCTGAATGATCGTATAACCTGCTTTATCGTGGATCCAGTTAAAAAACTCATCTCCTGATACAAAACAATTGATAACAGTCCCGTTCGGCTGTGTAATCCTGTACGGAAGAAATTGAAAATTGGCGCCATGCAACAACATGATGTTGATGACCACGAGCATTATAGTTAATAATAACCTGGTTTTCATATCTCCTCCATTGTTGTTATGGTGTACCTTTTCATTGTCTGAATTGCGTTGTCCTAAAAACCCTGTTTCACTATAATCATTACCAGGCTGTTAATTGCTTCTGAATGAAATATAAGCGGAGCAGTTTCCAGTCATTTTTTCAAACAACCAGCACTGATGCTAACCCGGGACATGCCTTTGTTTTTGTTGATAAAGAAAAAACGCAAACGGCAGGAGCAGGATAGAAAAAAAACCGGATGTCAATGAACAAAAACATTTTCTGTCCTGACAATTCCTTGTTTTTTCTCCATCATTATGGTTTTATATGGTTTTCTTTAATCAGACACACCAAATATAGTCAAAATGTTTACGGTTTTGACCTCGGGACTACTTTATTATCAGAGGCCATCCTCCGCTCCCACTCCTTCCCGTACCCGGGCTGTGCAGGTTTTCTCGGTACACCTTTGCCATTCCCGTTTTCGAGCAGCTCAAACCCGCTGGTTTGCTTTACGTTGCCGTCCATGTACTTCATAAAGAGAAAATGGTAAAAGCTCTTCCATTTGCTCACCAGCAGGTTGCCTGTGTATCCCGAGTAGTCGGTGATGTAACCTGAGAGCGCTGAGGGGTTTTCCTTATTTGTTGCCATACATTTTGCATCGACGATCTCCGTCTCCCTGATATACCTGGTTTCAAGCTCATGCTGGTAAGCTGCTATTTCGGGATGGATCAATTCGTATCGGGTATAGGCCCAGTTGTTCACCTGGTTGAAGGTCCAGAAGGCGGAGGTTTCAGACCAGTTTACCATTGACCCGTTGCCCACGGCATAGCTTGAGGGTATCTCGCGGATGCCGCAGTACATGGGGGCATACACGCATCCGGCTGCGTCGTCCACGCCAAACCAGTATATCCCGCCAAGGGGGTCGGGCAGCCAGTTGCGCGACTGGGCGACGAAGCTGTACCCGGTTTGCTGGGTGGCAATGGCCCGCTCATGGCAATATTCGATGCTGTCGACATGGTATTCAAGGGGGCGCCAGCGGTATGGCAGGTGAAACGGCCCGGCCCCGAAATCAAAGCGCATATCCAGCGGGGTGTCTTCAAAATGGTCGCGCATGGCAGCCATCACCTGTTGAAGGCTAACTGAAGAATCTGCCCTGACCCACAATGGCAGGCGGTTTGTTACAAAACCGTTTGGGTTAGGACTTTCATCCGGGAACTGTGGCTGGCGGAAGAGGTTGCCCTTCGCATACTCGGTAATATCATGGTTTTCGCGAACTGCAGCCCCCGATGGTAGCTTGAATAAAAAACTCAAATTGATTCCTCCAGGAAGTTTCTTCATCAATAGCAAAGCGGGAAAATACGAAGACTATTTCATGAAAGATGTGGTGGGCTTTCTCACCAAAAATTATCTTATTCGCCCTGAAAGAGAAGCTCATGGCTTAGCAGGCACTTCGATGGGCGGCGCAGCTTCCTATCACCTTGGTATCAAACACAACCAGTTTTTCAAAAACATTGCAGGTATATCCCCACCGCTGAATCTCCGGTATATGGATCACAAAGGTTCTTACATGGGAGACTTTAGCGCTGCTTTCACCGAGTTCCGCACCGATTTTTCCAAAGGTCACATGACTGTAGGAAAATTCTTTGGCTTCTTTCTTATAAAAGCAAAAGATATTCAGGCCGACTTGTTCAACTTCAAAGACCCAAACATCGCTACAGAAATTGCTTCGGTAAACCCAACCGAAATGCTCGACTTTTATAACATCAAAAATGGCATGCTTAACATGTATCTCGCCTATGGCAGAAAAGATGAATTCAACCTTGATGCCCAAGCAGAAAGTTTCCTGCATCACGCCCAAGCCAAAGGCATTCATGTAGATGTTGATTACGATCCGCACGGTAGACACAATACCGCAACCGCAAAGAGATTCATTCCCAACATGATTGATTGGTTTGCAATCCAATTCAAAGGAATGGAACCCAAGTAAATAAAAAAGACCTGCGGAGAATATCTCCACAGGTCTTCATTTTACACAACTTGCAAATTAAATCCCGTACTCGCGTTTGGGGCGAATGAACTTCCCTGGCTGGGGAATTGGGTATTTACCATTCTTATCTGCAACCAATGGTGCAGGACCATCCAGAGTAAGCTT
>JBAXFZ010000212.1:0-7369 GCA_037139685.1 Bacteroidota bacterium | reverse complement strand
TTTTGAAATACCAATTAACCAGAACAGTCATGGCAAGGATTTGTGAAATTACGGGAAAGGTTGCAATTAAGGGACATAAAGTCTCTCACTCCAATAAGAAATCGAAACGTTGGTTCAGCCCCAACATCCAGACAAAGACCTTTTTTGTTGAGGAAGAAAACCGCGATATCAAACTGAGGGTATCAGCCGAAGGTTTGCGCCACATGAACAAAAAGGGCGTTTATGTCTGCATCAAGGAAGCTAGGGAAAAAGGATATCTGACAAAATAAAAAAATTTTTCATGGATGAAGGATGCTGTTACGCTGTAACAGCATTTTTTTTGTCCATGTCGTCAGGAAATAAAAAGCAGCATTCATCGTTATCAATAGCTTAAGAACCATCACATCCGAATGAAAAAATGGCTGGCCTTTTTGCCTCTTCTGTTTTCCTTTGCATTTTTTGCCAATGCCCAACAGGCTAAAGAAATTGATGATAACCTCAGCCTGGTGCAGTTTTCCGGAATCACCATCACTGCCGATAGCCTGAACCCGGTTCCCTCCACGAAGATAATTGATGTCTGCAGCCACCGGGGAACAACAAGCGATATTAACGGGTATTTCTCCTTTGTGGCACACAAACTGGATACGGTCGTTTTTACTGCCCTGGGATTTAAACCGGCATCCTTTATAATTCCCGACACCATTACAAAACAGCGATATTCACTGATACAGCTGATGACCGCCGATACCCTGACCCTTGCGGTTGCATTTATTTTTCCCTGGCCAACCCTCGAGGAATTTAAAAGGGCATTTATTGAGCTTAAAATTCCTGACGACGACCTGGAAATTGCACGGAAAAACCTGATGGCAGCCGATATCCGTATGCGGGCGGAAAATTATCCCATGGATGCCAATATGAATTACCGTAACTTTATTGACAACCAAACCAGTAAACTTTACTACTTTGGCCAGACCCAATCATATAACATTTTAAATCCTTTTGCCTGGGCTAAGTTTATCAAAGCCTGGAAGGATGGAAAGTTCAAATCGCAGGAGGAACGTTTAAAATAACAACTGGCCTTGAGAAATCTGCTGTTTATACCGGTATTGCTGCTCAGTTTCCTAAACCTTGCTCTTTTTGCCCAGGAAGAAAAGGCCACCCTTACCGGGTCGGTCACTCTTTCCGGGTCTGCCTCCTCCCAGCCATTGGTGAATGTTGCCATAAAAGGGAGCAGCACGGGAACAACCACCGGGCATGATGGCCGCTTTGTATTTACGGTCCCTGCGAACAAATTGCTGGTAATTCTCCTTTCCTATGTCGGATATGAAACCGATTCGGTGGTAATCAGGCTGGATCCGGGCGAACACAAGGTACTGAACCGGATTCTGCAGCCGGTTTCCACCCAGCTCGGATCAATCGAAGTAAAAGATCAGCAGATCAGGACCAATACCTTCAGCCGTCTCGACCCGAAGGCGCTTACATTTATCCCTACCATCAATGCCAGTGTGGAGGATCTCATTAAGACCATGCCCGGGGTCTCCTCCCGCAACGAACTCAGTTCGCAATATTCGGTGAGGGGGGGGAACTATGACGAGAACCTTGTCTTTGTGAATGATATAGAGGTGTACAGGCCATTTCTGGTGCGTTCGGGGCAACAGGAGGGACAAAGTTTTCTGAACCCCGACCTTGTATCCGGAATCTCTTTCTCTGCCGGTGGTTTTGATGCCAAATACGGGGATAAAATGTCGTCGGTACTGGATATACGGTATAAAAAACCCACCGAATTTGCTGCATCATTCGATATCAGTTTACTTGGCGCAGCCGCACATGTGGAGGGAACCATTTCAAAGCGGCTTTCATATATCGTGGGAACCCGTTACAAGACCAACTCCTATTTGCTGAAAGGGCTTGATACCAAGGGGAATTACAAACCCCGGTTCTTCGACCTCCAGGGTGTGATAAATTACGAGATCAGTAAAAAGTGGGAGTTATCCTTTCTGGGAACCTTTATCGACAACTCATACAAGCTGATTCCCGAAACCCGCGAAACCAGCTTCGGCACCATTGACCAGGCCTATAAAATCAAAATCTATTTTGACGGACAGGAGAACGATAAGTATCAGAACTGGTTGTCGGCTGTTACCCTTACCTATAAGCCCGCACAAAATATAAGGTTGAAGCTGATCTCATCTGCTTTTCAAACCTATGAGTCCGAAACCTATGATATTTCGGGTGAATACTGGTTGGGCAAACTTGAAGTTTTGCAGGGAGGTTCAGCAAGCCAGATTCCCGAGGTGCTTGGGGTTGGTGCATACCTGCAGCATGCCCGTAATTACCTGAACGGGACCGTTTTCAACATCGAACACCGCGGGTCGTGGGAGAAAAACAAGAGTAATATGACATGGGGTCTTAGGTACCAGCATGAATTTTTCAACAACAAGGTGAATGAATGGGAATTACAGGATTCCGCGGGGTATTCAATACCCCGCCCTGCCGATACGATCGGGTCACAGCATCCGCCCAAAACGGACCTGGTCCTGTCGAATGTCAATAACAACAATTACAATGTAAATACCAACCGGTATACTGCTTTTATCCAGGATACATGGACTTTTAAAAACAGCAGGAATGACGTTTCCCTCACAGCCGGGGTACGGGGAGTTTATTATGATTACAACGGCATGGTTACGTTAAATCCACGCTTCAATGTATCCTTCAAGCCTCACTGGGTTCATGAGACTGTATTCAGGCTTTCGGCCGGCATTTATTCACAGCCGCCTACCTTCCGCGAAATGACCGATCTCAGGGGCAATGTTGTTTCGGGGCTCAAAGCGCAGCGGGCCTTACATGTGGTTGCAGGCAGCGATTACTACTTCCAGGTTTGGGGACGGCCGTTCAAATTTGTGACAGAGTTGTATTACAAAAATATCCAGAACCTGATACCCTACGAACTCGACAATCTTAAAATCAGGTATTATGGCACCAACAATGCCCATGGTTATGCCACGGGTATCGATTTCCGTGTAAACGGGGAATTTGTAAAGGGGGCTGAGTCGTGGGCGAGCCTGTCGTTTATGAAGACCGAGGAGTATTTCCAGGGGGCATGGATCCCCCGTCCGACAGATCAGCGCATGAACCTGTCGATCTTCTTCCAGGATTATATCCCCGGGTTCCCCACATGGAAAATGAACCTTACCCTGGTTTACGGCACCGGGCTGCCCTTTGGTCCGCCGAACTCCCCGCGAAAAGACCAGGTCCTGCGAATCCCGCCATACAGGCGCGTTGACATTGGTTTGTCGAAACAATTGATTGGCCCTAAAACCAGGATCTCATCAAAAAACCCGCTGAAGGTCTTTAAAAATGCCTGGATCACCCTCGAGGTCTTTAACCTTCTGCAGATAAGCAATACAATCTCCTACCAATGGATCACCGATATCCAGGGCAAAGAATACGCGGTGCCCAATTACCTCACGCCACGGATGATCAACCTGAAGCTGATTACCAATTTTTAGCAAGGGGAGAGCGAAATAGCGAAATCCTTGTGTTCGCAGGGTTGTGATGCTATTTCAGATAAAGCATTTTCCTGGTAGTTATGCCGGCGGGAGTGGTCAGCTTTATAAGGTAGATGCCGGTTGAGAGATTCCGGAAGGAGGATCCCTGGCCGTATGCCATAACATCCAGCTCAATTTCATGATCGCCCGGTTGCTGAAAACAATTGATCAGTGTGTTGATTTTGTTTCCCAGGGAGTTGTAGACTTCGAGCTTAACAGGCCCGGCAATGTCAAGCCAGTAGGCAATTGTGGTAGTGCCTGAGAAGGGGTTGGGGTAATTCACCAGGTCTGCCTGTTTGCCGGCAGGATCAGTTTCAACGGAGGTGACAGGGGAACAAGGGTGAAACTGTACACCGTCAACCCAAAGTGTGAATCCATAATCCCAGGTATCGGCATGGAATTCGATATAGTTGACCTGGCCAAGTGACATAGTGCCAACGACAGACCGTGCAAATTGCGTGTTGCCGGCCAAAGGGAACCTGTATTGTTTCCATGCCAGGTTGGCTGCATTCAGCAGGGCGGAGGAGGCGGTGTACTTGTAGTAGTTGCCGTGGTCATCCCCAACCCGGATTGAAAAATACTGGAAACCGTACTGCGGCTGTTTGATGGTTCTCACCCAGAACCACAGGGTATCGCTATCTGTCAGGTGCCATTCGGCCAATGAGTCCTCACCCGGGCGGTAGTTCAGTGCAAGATCCCATCCCCTGCTTGTCACAAGTTTTACGGATGCTGTCCCGGTTTTTTTCTCGGAAGTGTCAAAAAACAGGGAATCGGGAATTTTAACCGTAGCAGGATACCCGGCTTCGGGGTAGGCATACCACAAGGCCGAAGGTTCTGCCATATCACAGGGTGGATTGCTTTGGACAAGGGTTGCCGGTCCCGGCAATGCAGGTTTCCAGGTTACCAAACCCTTTGAAGCGTTTTCACCGTTGTCGTATATCTTCGAATCGACAAGCAGGCTGTCGGCCGGTATAAAGAGATTTCCTGGGGCATACTTTGAATTGGCTGAATTGTTGTAGGTATGGTATCCGGTAGGCATCCTGAAGGTATTTCCAACAATTGTATCTGTCGCAGAGGTTCCATCGAAAAAGATGCTTGCATACTGGCTGTAATTGAACGCGTTGCCGGTAATCAGCGCATGTTTGGTATTGGTTGAAGAGATTGCCCGGGTATTTCCGTCAAAAGTATTCTGGAAAATCGGGTAATCCTGCGAATGAAAAGTTGTATAACCGGTTGCAGGCGTGCCCTCCCACAATTCGATCCCGATCGGGTTGTCTTTTATAAGGTTATTGGAAACCCGGTTATTGAAACCGCGGTCGATGGCAATTCCGTCCTGGTAATTGCCGGTAATTTCATTGCTGTCGACAACCGAATTAAAGGAGTAGCCAAGCCATAGTCCATAGTGGCTATAGTTGCAATTGTTGTGCTTGTAAACGTTCCCGTCGGCAAAGGTGGCTTCAATGGCATTGTGCGGTGAATAGGAGCATTCGTTCCAGGCAAAATAGTTGTTGTTTGGCGTGGCTGAGTGCTGGTATTGCCCGAGGAAAACCCCATCACCCGAATAGGAGAGGTCGTTGTTTTCGACCCTGTTCCGGTTCGAAACGATTAAAAGCAATGCACCACAGTCGCTCGGATCGGTCAGGGGACGGTTGGTATGAGCGCAATTATTCTGGTAAATGTGGCACGAATCGGTCCAGAACATCCTTATCCCATAGGAGGTATTCCAGGAAAAATCATTGTTATGGAGGGATACGCTGTCGCAATGATACAGAGCTACCCCGTCGTTCTGCAGGGTCATCACATTATCGAAAATATGTGCCGCACGGCTATTGTACATCATCACACCGCCCCCGAGAGCCTGGGTGTAATCGGCCCATACATCTATCCAGCCCGACGAATCGACCTTGTTCCGGCAAAATACATTGCCATTTATCGTGATATGATCTGAATTGGTAATGTAAACGGCATATTTGTAGCGGAATACCGAATCGAAATTTTTGATCACTATGTTATAGGCGTTGTTTATCTTAATCATGTAACCGGACGATCCGACACCATCAACCGTGCAGCTGTCGCCATCAAGGACAACGTTATGCACTCCGTTGATCTGGATCACTCCGTCTCCCGGGGTGTCAGAAAAAATATAGTTCCCTGCAGCGAACTTAATATTCGAATAGCTGCCGATTGTCATGTTGTTGGTAATTGGAATATAGCTCTGAGCTGATGCTGCAGACACAACAAATACCAGGATAATTACTGCAGGCATCTTCTTCATAAGGCAATTGTTTTCATGAACAATAATTATTCTGCGCCCCGGGGAAAACGATAATGGGTTCCACCCGGATGGGTATTAGTTAAGCTAAATTCTTCATTTCATTAGTACGATACCCATTTAAATGGAAATCGTTGCAATATATGTTTCTCAATATCACAAAGGATACACAATGCAAATTAGTGAAAAATTCAATAATGATCAAAATGAAAGGAAAAAAACAGAACAAAGATCTAGCTGGCTGATTTATCTGGTAAATCCAATTCAGAGCTCAATCTTTTTTTCAACGATCATCGCCACCACGAGCAGGAATCCTGAATAGAAAACTGTGGTAACCAATAAACTCAGTGAGGATGCGATTAACCCGTAACGGGGTACGAAAATCAGGTTAAGCAAAATATTCAGCAGGACGGTCAAGCCCATCGCTATTAAAATATAACCGTATTTAAAGGTCAGTTCAAGGAACCTTTGAATCAGCAACCCTGCCTGCCATAAAAATGCAGAGATCAGTAAGGGCAGGTAAACGAGCCAGGAATCCATATCCGGAATTTTCAGCAAATCGTTGAACAGCATCTGTTTCCCGACCATGAAAATGATAAAGACAAGGATCAGGATGAGCATTTCGAAGCTCAGGGCCTCCTTGATGGTTTTCCATGCTTCATCGTTGTGTTTTGCATTCCACTGATCACAGATTTTAGCCTGGTATGATATATAGATCGGCAATATAGCGAATGTGACGCCTTTATACAGCAGGTCTTTCAAAGCCGAATACATCCCCGCATCCCTGTACCCCAGGTGTTCCATGATGATAAAACGGTCGGCCGACATTAAAAGATGAGAGAAGAAAAGCCATAAGGCAACGCCGTAACCGAATCCTATTACCTTTCCTGAGAACCTTGAGTCCCAGTAAAGATGGGTCAGGTCGACCATCAACAGCCCCTTTTCACGAATAATCGTCCGGATGATCAGGGCACCTCCTAATCCAGCTGCCAGTGAACCAAACAGCAACAGGGATGATCTCCAGTGGAAAAAGAAAAGACCGGAAATCAGTACGATTATAATTAGCAGATGTTCAACCCCTTCAAGGATGGCCATCCGCACCGACCGATGGTATGCCTGCAGGATTGCCTGGTGAAACAGGTAAAAATGGTTGAGAAAGGCAAACAGGGAGACCATGACCAGCTCCTGCAGCGATAAGTGAAAATACAGGGTGCCTGCCAGTATTACGATAATGGTTGAAAACAGGGCGCTGAAGAGCGTCAGGTCAAAAAAGCGGCTCGTCATCTCGCCTGATTCGCGGGGCAGTCCCCCCATAAACCGGAGGATACTCACCTGTACCCAGTGAAAACTAAGGGTTATGGTCAGCAAGGCCGTATAGAGAAGCAATGAATATTTTCCATACTCAACAGGGCCGAGGAACCTGATGGCAAGGATGACCACTGCCACGACTACAATGGCAGGGATAAATCGTCCGATAAGATATTTGATAATCTCTTTTTTCATGGCAGGGAATGCCAATCGTCGGGTTTTGTTTACTTTTTCTTCGGATTATCCATAATGAAAAATG
>JBAXFZ010000211.1:0-7427 GCA_037139685.1 Bacteroidota bacterium | reverse complement strand
GGGGTGTCCTGATTTCATGCGATATATTGTTCATAAAGGCCTTCCTGAGCCGGTCGCCCGATTCAGCTTTTACCAAAGCCTCCCTGATTGCCGTTTCTGCCAGCTTGCGCTCGGTTGTATCGCGGATAATGGCTGAGAAGAACTTCACCGAATCGGTTTCCCATTCCGACACCGACAATTCGACAGGGAACTCATGGCCGTTTTTATGCAGTCCGTACAACTCAACAGTTTTGCCGATTACACGATGTTCCCCGCCACCAGCCACCCGTTCCACGTTGCTGGTGTGGTTGATTGTATACCTGGGAGGTATGATATTACCAAGGATCCTGCCTGCCATCTCTTCAGCACTATACCCGAAGATTTTTTCTGCAGCGACGTTCCAGTCAACTATGACTCCTTTAGCATCAATTGTAATGATAGCGTCATTGGCCGATTGAGTCAGTGCGCGGAAACGTTGTTCGCTCTTCTGAAGTGCATCCTCGGTTTGTTTGCGCACCGTTATATTCTCAACTGTTCCGTCGAAATAGAGGATGTTCCCGTCGGAGTCCCGGATGGTTTTGGCATTTTCACTTACAGTGATGACCTCCCCGTTGCGGCATCTCCATGTTGATACCAGGTTCCTCACCTCCCCGTTCTTTTCGATTTGTTGGGTGAATTGCCTGCGCATGTATGTCGGCTCAAAACCAACCTCCTCAAGGTTTATGGCCGAAAGTTCTTCAAAGCACGAAAATCCGAGCATTTCATAAATGGCGCGGTTTGCCATCAGTATTTTTCCTGCAGGGGTTGTCCGGTAAAGGCCGACAGGGGCATTCTCATAGAAGTTGCGGAACTGTTCCTCGCTGTGTTGCAGTGCGATATCCGACAACCTGTGTTGTTCCATCTCCGTTCTCAGTTCAGCAAGCAAATCCAGGGCTTCCCTGGTTGACTTCTCAAACCCTTTTGTCCGTTCAACAACCAGCGTCTCAAGCCGTTCGTTTTCATGGGATGCTATGTCATCGGATATTTTAATACGAAGCATCGACGAAACCTGCGCAGTAAGTTCTGCCTCTTCTACAGGTTTTGCAAGGAAGGATTCGGCACCCAGTTTCAGCACCCTGGTCCGGCTGGCAGAGCTGGTATCTTCAGCCGTTAGTATGATTACCGGGATACGCTGTAACTTTTTATCCTCCTTGAGCAGCCGGCAGGTTTCATAGCCGTCCAACTGAGGCATGACAAGATCGAGCAATATTACATCAGGATTTTCCCGCGAGGCGATATCGATGCCCTCCCTGCCCGACAAGGCTGTAAAGATAGTTGCACCGGGAAATGCTTCGGCTAAAAGGCTGTTCAGAACCAACAGGTTGTCCTTATTGTCGTCTATAGCTAGGATCTTTATCATCGTGAAACAAGGTGTTGCATAAGTCTTACAAATTGAGTCATCTGGTAGCGGCTCTGTCAGCTATTCTTCTGCCTGTCCACAATGACGATCAGGATTCCGGGGTTAGCCTTACATGAGATCACCCAACGGTCCCAGGTTTATATTCAAATCCCGGTCGGTGAGGTTAAAATGTTTTTTCATCTCCTCCATTTTCATTTCGAGTTTCATGAGCGTTTCGCCGAGCCGTTCAATCTCCTCATCACTTAGGGAACCCCCGTCGACGCGCCGCATGGCTTGCTTCTCAACAAGTTTCCTGATAAGTTCAACCAGTGTCAGAACCAGTTTGGCCAACCCCGAATCTGCATTGTCGGGGGTAAGCTTAAGCCTTGAATCTTCCTGGTTTGTAACCTTTCCCAGCTCCTCAGCAACCCCGTCGAGCGATCCTGTGTTGAAAAGTATTTTGTTTTCAGTCATCTTGCTGATTACTTTATGTTGATTTCCACGAAATTGTATGCAGGCCAGGGGCCGGTTAACATGAAGTTTAATCCCGGGTGTTCTGTTTGCAGCTCTCCTACTATCGCGACCAGTCCCTCTTTCTTCCTTTTTTCGAGCAGGAAAACCGCATCAATGATGTTTGTTGCGGGTGCCATCTTTTTAAACTTCGTGACTGCTGCCAATCCCGAAAGCCGGGCACTGATGGCAGCCCTCACCGAGTCAACATAGGTCAGCATCAGCTCTCCGAGGCGGTGTTCTTTCAGTTTTTTGTTCACATAATCCCGGTAAACCGAAGGTCCCGGCTGGTTTGCGGATCCATTACCGGTATCCGGTTCATTTCCGGGTTCCGGACCAAGTTCAGCCATCAATTTAACTGTATCGCAAAAGATCTTCAGCCCGAATTCAACCTTACCATCGATTGTTTGCAGGTTGTTTTTAAAATCAATATAGTTTGCTTCGAGCATATTCACAACCGCATCGGCCGAATTCTTTACCGAACCGAACCGCACGGGCAGCAGTGTGAAATCACGGGCCAGCGTTTCGATTACCCCTGCATATTCAAGGGCATTGGACCTGTTGGTGATCAGCGCGGCACTATCGATGTCGCTGACGACGGCTGTTATTCCATCCAATGAGATTGCCGCCAGTTCAACCCCCCCGATACCCCGGATTCCCGGCAACACCGACAGGAGTCGTTCATGATCCTGTTTTACGGATAATATGGCATAAATCATCTTTTCCATGGCTGCAGGTTTTTGGAGAGAGGGCAACAGAGGCTGCACAGCTTCGCGGGGGAGTGCCGTTTCAGGTTGTCTTTGCATTCCCTGATTTTAACTGTTCCATTGTTTCAACTGAACTTAGCATTAGTTTCACCCCCAGGTAGACCAGGTCGATGTCGGCAACTGAAATTACTAGGTCGCCGGTTATGATGACCCCTTTGTTCAAAACCCTGTCGAGTACTTCGAGAATGGTAATATCCTTGGAACGGTCGATTACGTTATCGGTCATCATGTTTTTTCCTTAAGGGAGATAAAGCTGAAGGGAGGCCATGGCCCTGTGAGTTCAAGATAAAAGCCGAGTGATGAGTATAGTTTTTTCAGGGTCCTGGCCGTGGAAAGAAAATCAATGGCCCGTTCTTTGCTTATAAGAAAAGCTGCGTTCAGGATCATTTCATCATTCCGGCCGGTGAATTCCTTTGGAAGCAGGTTGTTCAGGGATACTGAGACACTGAGCCCGTTAAATTCATTAAAATATTCCTGCCCGTATTTTTTACATAACCGGTCCATCTCGTTTTCAACCAGGTCAGCCTTTTTCCTTTTCAGCAGGAAAGCCTTGCCGGGGGAACCGGCCATGATCTGCAGTTCAAGCGAAGCAGCCTCCGCACTCAGTTCATCAATCTGGCCGGTAAGCACCTTCCGGTCACAATAGATCTTTACCGACCATTCCTCTTTCCATTCAACATAAAGCATGTTCCCGACCAGGGATTCTCCATAGTCTTCGACGAATTTTTGCAGCCTGTCTTCCGAATTGAAGATAGTTCCGAACTTAAATGGGATCACTGTATTTTGCTCCATGATCACATTGATTACTGCGACATGTTCACGGACATTCGTTTCAAGCCAGTGTATATCAGACAGGTTTGTTTTGAGGTTTTCTTCAGAGAACTCAGATTCGGAAACCGGTTTGACCACTGCGTAAAAATCCCCGGCCGGGATGGATCTCAATCCTTCGAAGATGTTCTCCCTGCCCGGGTCGGGGAGGGAGTCTGACAAACAATAAACATAGATCAGTTCATTCATGGCTGCCGTGATTTAAAGAAATCCCTATTCAATGCCGTCCATCCCTTCGAAGGAGTTCAGCCGTTCGAAGGCTGTGATTTCCAGCTTCTCATCCATTTTTACCAGGTAGAACAACCGTACCTGCTTTGGAGGAAGGTTCATTGACTTTAAAAACGAATCATCCTCATATACCTCTGCTACGGATGTCCAGGTCTCCAGCGTTTTCTCTATTTTTATGACCGTAACGTCATAACAGTTAATATTCTCTTTCAGGAAATTAACCACTGTTTTTTTAACATCAATTATATTGCCCATTGCGTCCTCCGGTTGTTATTATATGTGTTGTCACCTGTCACTTTGTGACCTTTTTCCCGTTTGATTTTATCCCTTTTGAATCTTCCCGGCTGATTTCCTCCTCAGCCTTTTTCATCTTATGCCCGCATGCAGGGCAAAAATTGTAATGGAACATAAACCTCCATGTTTCACCGCATTCCGGGCAAACAACATTCAGCGGGTGACCGCATTCAATGCAGAACTTTTCATTTCCGCCAGTCATTTCGCCGCATTCCGGGCATTTAAAAGCACTCATCTTTTCCTCCTTTGTTATTTATTGTGTTTATTTCGCTACCTCGCCACCTCGCCACCTATTTTTTCGCTTCCCTGGCATTTTCCAACAGTTTCAACAATTCATCCTCTCGTCTGTCGTACTCCTCCTCGTCGATTTCATCCATTTCAAATTTTAGCTGCAGGGCCATCAGACGTTCTTTAATCGACCCTTCATCCGACATCTCCTTGTCGATGATTTCATTGATCTTCTCGGCTATAAAAATGACCCCTTTCAGGGGAGCAAGCAGGATATCGTCGATTAAAAACATGTTATACGCCTTTAGTGTTGATAACAAGATTTACGAAATTGTATGGGGGTAATGTTCCGACATATTTGAATGTCATAAACCTGCCATACTTCTCATCCAGGTTGTTCACGGCGATATCGAAGGCGGGTTCTGCCTCGTTTTTAATCAGGAATGCTGCATTCAGGATCATCATTTCCCCGTAGTTGTCGTTAATTTTCACCTCTTCAGCCAGCGGTTTTAAAACATCGAGGATCATATTTTTGTAATTTTCGGTCTCTTTTTTCAGCGCCTCGGCTACCATCTCGCCGATCTTCATGCGCTGGTAATGGGTTTTGTCGGCTGGCAGGTTGATCAGCTTTCCCTTAAGCGACCGGATTTCGTCATATTTTTCAAGGATACCTTCGTAGATTGCCGCATCATTGGCCATTATTTTAAGTCCCAGCTCCTTCTTCCCGTCCATTTTGGTAAGCAGCTCGTCGAATTTCTGGTAGTCCTTTTCCAGGATCCGCAGGATCCCGGAATCGTCGTTATGTTCTGAAATGGTTGAAAACCTGACAGGGAGGACAGTAAACTGCTTCATTATATCCTCAAGAACCTTCTCATGTGTGGTCATGTTTACCCGCCTGGCCTCATACTGGATGATCGGCGAATTGCTCACGATGGCGCTGATATCCCGGTAATGGATGCCATAGACCAGGTCGGCCCGTTTCCCGATCCCGGTTGGCCCGAAATCGATGCTGCCGCTGTGCCGGATAATGCCGTAAATGTATTTTCCCTCTTTTGGTAATTCAGCATCGTTTTCCATAACTGTTATTTGCTTAAGTTGTTAGTATTCAATTTATTTTGTATCATTACAATTCCCATTTTTCGGGAAAAATTTTCAGGTCGATGAAATTAAAGATGGGCAGCGGGGCGGTATAAACAAAATCGCTCCGGTCCTTGAATTTTTCGCCCAGGGCGGCCATGATGTTGTCGAATTCAACCTCCCTGCCGCTGTTGACAAGGAATGCCGTATTCATGAACATTGCATCGATGCCTGTCTTGTTGTGTTTGTATTCAAAAATCGATTTGCGGAATGCGTCAATAATCTTTTCAGTCTCCTCCGCTTTCTTCTCAACAAGGGCGAGCTCCACCAGTTTCCCGGCCTCGGTGATTTTCAGGTTTCGCTGGTCAGGGTCGGTTATTTTCTCGATTTCGGCCCTTAATTTCTGCAGTTCAACATGCTCCCTGTCGATCTCCTTGTAGATCATCCCCATGTTTTTCCAGTTACCTCTTACGTTGAGCTCAACCTTGTTTTCGAATTGCTTGAGCAGCTCCATGAATTCACTGTACCTGCGGTTGAGGAGGTTCCTGATTTCATCGGGAGTTGCCGCAATCGTTCCAAACCTGATCGGAAGAATGCTCCTGAACTCCTTCATCACCTCCTCGATCACCTTCTGGTGCGACAGCATGTTCTCGGGGTTGACGACAAACCTGCTGAGCGGGTGGTCGCTGACAACCATGCAAAGGCCGTCAAACCCGATGGTGGAAACATTGTCCCCGCGGCCGCCCACGCCGATGGGGCCCAGGTTGATGTCATACTCGGAAGCGATTATGCAATAAATATATTTTCCGTCGCGCTGCATATTATTCTTTTATTTTTATCAGGATGAGATTCTTCATAACATTCTCGTTTGTGAATGAGATATATTCTTCTCTCGAAGATTGCCTGACAGCAGCAGAAAACTCCTGCAGCGCCTGGTATGCCTTCCGGATTCTGTTAAAATTTTCGGTTTCATCCGACAAAAGGCTATTGTCGGGATGGAAGACCTTCGCCTTTTCCAGGTAGGCCTTCTTTATTTCGCCCTCGGTCGTTTTCTCCTTGACTCCCAGCTCTTTCCTGGCTGCTTCCACCCGGAGGGGATCCAGTTTTTTCACCTCCAGCGTGTAGAAACTGTAGCATGGCAGCGGGCCGACCAGTTTGAAGTTCAGCATGCCGTCGTATTCTTCATCGAGTTTGATAACGGCCTTCTCAAACTTATCCTGCCTGGCCCTGGTAATGAGGAACGCCGAGTTGGTAACCATCTGGTCGTTCATGACCGGGTGCAGCTTGATATCGATACCGAAGGGGGAGAGGGCGTCAAGAATGTTGATCTCGATGGTTTTATTTTTATTATCCAGTTTTTCCTGCACCAGCATCCCGATTTTCACCTGGTCAACCTGTGAAAGTTTGTCACCGCTGCCGAGTATCTCCTCCTTCAGGGCCATGATTTCAGGATGGCCGGCAATTTCCTTGATCGTTGCTCCGAAGTCTGCCCAGGTTACCGCCAGGTCGATTTCGGTCAGGTATTCGATTTTCTTGAGGGTGTCGATGATGGTCTCATAACCGCAGGCAAGGCTCTGCAAAACCTCCTCTTTTGAACCGGCAATCGTGCCAAGCTGCATGGGAATGATCATTGTAAACCCTTTGCCCTGGAGTTCCTCGATAGTCTTCTGGTGATGCACAAGCAGGTGCCCGAGAGATTCCCTGTCAAGGTAATCGAGGTACACGCTGTCGCGGTCGGAAACAACAGCCGAGATGTTCTGGAAAGTAATTGCGTAAACCCCCGAATTTTCAAGCGATTGAAATTGGGTTGTTCCGTAAAAATTAGGAACGATCCCGTAAATGTATATCCCTTTTGCACCCATCCTGTTATCTGTTAAACCGTTTGTTTAGGAAGCTTATTTCTTTGTCGCGTTTTGTTTTAATACCAGTTGTATGGCCTCTTCAAAATGGGGTTCCAGAATAGAAATGTCTCCGGTAATGTCACCCGGGTTTCCCCGGTTCCTGTCGATCAGCCCCCGGATGGCCAGCATGGCGGCTTTCCGGCAGATAAATTCGATATCCGATCCTATCAGGGTCTCGGTTTTCTGGGCAAGTTTGTTCAGGTTTACCTTCTTGCCCAGGGGTTTACGCCGTGTATG
>JBAXFZ010000210.1:0-7459 GCA_037139685.1 Bacteroidota bacterium | reverse complement strand
TTCCCGTAGAGGCAAATGTCAGCAGGGTGGATGTTGACGGCAGGCGGTTTTATGGAGAAGAGGGAGAGTTGCACGGGGTGGACAGGGTATTCCGGGGTGTATGAATAAAGAAGTTTTAAAGTCTCATATTTGTCTATTTGAACCTCGGGCAATCACACCCCTTCGGATGCCCCCCGCGATTGGACGAATAGCGCTGCGAACCGCACGACCCGGCCATCAGCAACACAGCCACCGCGCAACCAACCAAAACCAACCGAAAACGAAACAACCTCATGAGCAATATTTTGAGCGATAAAGGTACATGAAAATAGGAACACATAACGTCCAACCTTTAATAGCAGTGTCCACTTGTCCGCTTGTCCGCTTGTCCGCTTGTCCGCTTGTCCGCTTGTCCGCTCGTCCGCTCGTCCGCTCGTCCACCATTTTTCCCCCATCAAACGCACATTCACCATTTTTTGGTACTTTAGCAAAACGATTTTATGATCAAGGTTTTTACCACCATCGGAAACTACGTGCTGCTCATGCAGAAGGTCTTCAGCCGTCCGCAGAAGGGGAGGATCTTCTGGAACCAGCTGATGACCGAGATCAACAGCCTTGGCCTCGAATCGCTGGGCATCGTGGCCTTCATCTCCGCTTTCATGGGCGCCGTTGTCTCCATCCAGACGGCCTATAACATCACCAGCCCGCTGATCCCCATGTCGATGGTGGGATTTACCGTCAGGCAGAGTGTCATCCTCGAATTTTCGCCCACCGTGATCAGCCTCATCCTCGCCGGGAAGGTGGGATCGCGCATCGCATCGGAGATCGGCACCATGCGGGTCACCGAACAGATCGACGCACTGGAGATCATGGGCGTGAATTCAGCAAACTACCTTATATTCCCCAAAATTATCGCCTCCATCCTCATCAACCCGGTGCTCATTGTCTTCAGCATGTGGATGGGAATCCTCGGCGGCTGGATCGCCATGGTAGCAACGGGACTGGTCTCCACCAACGATTTTGTGCAGGGTATCAGGATCGATTTCCTGGGATATACGATATTTTATGCCATCACGAAGACGATCTTTTTTGCCTTTATCATCTCTTCGGTCTCGGGATTTTATGGCTACATTACACAGGGCGGCGCCCTTGAAGTGGGCCAGGCAAGCACCAAAGCCGTGGTTTTCAGCAGCGTGATCATCATCCTGTTCAACCTTGTGTTAACGCAACTCCTGCTCACATGATCGAAGCCCGCAACATCAACAAGACCTTCGGGGAGCATCATGTGCTGAAGGATGTCTCCTGCATTTTCGAACAGGGGAAAACAAACCTCATTATCGGGCAGAGCGGCTCGGGGAAGACCGTCCTCATGAAATGCCTTGTCGGGCTCTTCGAAGTCGACAGCGGGATGGTGATCTATGGTGAACGTAATTTCACCACCATGAACTTTGAGCAGCGCAAGACCCTCCGCCAGGAGATCGGGATGCTCTTCCAGGGGGGAGCCCTGTTCGACTCGATGACTGTTGAGGAGAATGTGATGTTCCCGCTGAACATGTTCACTTCCCAGACGTTGTCCGAAAAACTGGAGCGGGTGAATTTTGTGCTGAACCGGGTTAACCTTGAGAATGTCAATAAGCTGATGCCCTCCGAACTGAGCGGCGGAATGCGCAAACGGGTGGCCATCGCAAGGGCCATCTCCATGAAGCCGCAGTACCTCTTCTGCGATGAGCCCAATTCGGGGCTCGACCCCCACACCTCCGGGGTGATCGATCACCTCATCCGGGAGATCACCGAAGAGTATGAGATCACCACGATTGTCAATACCCATGATATGAACTCGGTGCTCAGTATCGGCGACACCGTGGCCTATATCTACGAGGGAAAACTTTGGTGGAAGGGCAACAAGGAGACCATCCTTCACACCGACAACCCGGAACTCAACGAATTTGTCTTTGGCACGGAACTTACATCCCGGTTAAAACGTTAAATATTATGGTGTTAAACTATATCGATTATATCATCCTGGCTATCCTTGTGCTCTTCCTGATCCAGGGATACCGGAAAGGAATAATCGTCGGACTGGCCACCATTGCCGCGCTCGTTCTCGGTATATACGCAGCTGTGCATTTCTCAAATTACCTGGATGCAACCCTGATGGAGCACCTCCACCCATCCCGTAAATGGCTGCCAATACTCTCTTTTGCCATCACCTTCCTCCTGGTAGTTATTGTGATCATGATCGTGGCAAAACTGACGGAAAAGCTCGCCGATGTGGTTGGCATGGGTTTCTTCAACCGCCTGGGGGGGGCCGCCCTAGGGGTGGTCAAGGGGGTGATCCTGGTAAGTATACTGATGTTTCTTTTAAAAAACGTTGCACCCAATACCAAATGGCCCTCCGAGCAGGACAGGAAGGAATCCTGTTTATACGCGCATGTTGCGGAGGTGTTCCCGTCGCTGATGAAGAGCTTTGGCGGAACGATCAGGTTCCCTAGCTGGAACTGAAAAAAAGCGTGAACAGTTATTCCATGATCGCTTTGATCCCGGGAAGCTGTTTCCCCTCGATATACTCAAGCATGGCGCCGCCGCCGGTAGACACATAGCTGACCTTGTCGGCAAGATCATATTTGTTGACGGCAGCCACTGAATCACCACCGCCCACCAGCGTGAAGGTGCCGTTCCCGGTGGCCTTTGCCAATGCAAAGGCAATTGACTTGGTACCTGCTTCGAAATTGTTCATTTCGAAAACACCCATGGGGCCGTTCCACAATACAGTCCCGGATTGCTCAATCACCTGGTTGAATTTCTGGCAGGAGGAGGGACCAATGTCGAGGCCCATCCAGGGAACCTGGATATCATAGGCACTGCTTGTCCTGATATTGGCATCATTTGAAAAGGCATCCGCCAGGACGGCATCGGGAGGGATATAAAGGTTAACTCCTTTTGATTTAGCTCCTTCCACGATGTTTTTGGCCAGTTCGATATAATCCTCTTCAACCATCGATGCCCCGATTTCGCCGCCCAGCGCCTTGATAAAGGTAAACATCATGCCCCCGCCGATGATCAGGTTGTCGACCTTATCCATCAGGTGGTTAATGATTTCGATTTTGGTCGAAACTTTTGCCCCGCCTAAAATAGCTGTAAATGGGCGTTTGGCCTCCTTCAGGCATTTGTCGATATTGATTATCTCATTGGCCATCACGTAGCCGAACATTTTCGTTTTTGGAAAAAACTCCGCGATCACCGCGGTGGATGCGTGCGCCCTGTGCGCCGTGCCAAAAGCATCATTTACATAAAGATCACCCAGGGAAGCGAGTTTCTGGGCGAATCCCCGGTCACCCTTCTCCTCCTCCTTGTAAAAACGGAGATTTTCGAGCAGCAAAACCTCTCCCGGCTTCAGCGAACCTGCAAGGTCAATGGCCGATTGCCCGATACAATCATCGGCAAACTTCACAGGCCGGCCAAGCTTTTGCGACAGGTAGGGAATTAAATGTTTCAGGGAATATTTCTCTTCAGGGCCTCCCTTTGGACGTCCCAGGTGCGACATCAGGATCACTGACCCTCCGTCGTTTAAAATCTTTGTAATGGTTGGAATGGTGGCATCAATGCGCGAGGTGTCGGTTATTTGTTGCTGGCCGTCGAGGGGTACGTTGAAATCAACCCGGATCAAGGCACGTTGTCCCTTAAATGTAAAATTATCAATTGTTTGCATGGTGTTGTTCGTTTTATTTAGCTAAGCAAATTTAAAATATTTAGGAACGGGAACGCAGATATTTTTAATTTTACTTGATTTTAAACCGCAGCCAATGCAAGATCTTAAGGTCACCTTAATCCAGGCAAATCTATACTGGGAGGAGAGGCAGAAAAACCTCGATCATTTCAGCCATCTGCTGGATATGGTTGGGGATCAGTCCGATCTGATCCTTCTTCCGGAAATGTTCAATACCGGCTTTTCCATCAATCCTTCAGCCTGTTCTGAAACGATGGAGGGCCCCTCAATTGAGTTTCTCCGGTCTAAAGCAAGGGAAAAAAACACAGTCATAATGGCCACCCTGCTGATCAAAGAGCATGAAGGTTTTTACAACAGGCTGATATGCATGTTCCCCGGCGGGCACTATCAAACCTATGACAAACGGCACCTTTTCAGGTTGAGTGAAGAATATAAAATTTTCGAAAGGGGAACCGAAAAGGTGATCATCGAGATAAAAGGGTGGAAAATATCCCCCCTGGTCTGTTATGATCTCCGGTTCCCGGTTTGGAGCAAGAATACATGGGCCGACGGGGTATATGGCTATGACCTGCTCGTGTGCCTTGCCAACTGGCCAGCGTGCCGTTCACATGCATGGAAAACAATGCTGACGGCACGTGCAATGGAAAACCAGGCATGTGTGGCAGGTGTGAACCGTACGGGCTATGACGGGTTTGACACATGGCATTCGGGCGACACGATGGCCCTTGATGCCAAAGGAAATGTGCTTTATGCGGCAGGCGAGGGCGTTGAAGAGTTCAGGATTGTAACCTTTTCGGCAGAGGAGCTTAACCTTTTCCGGGATTCATTTACAGTCGGAATGGATTGGGATCAATTTGACATTCAAAACAATAATTAGCTCATGTCCATTCCCTTCACCTGGAAACAATTCGAGCGATACTGGTACATTCTTTCCCTGATGGTCATCCTGGTGGGGCTGCCCTTTTCCAAGCTGCTGCTGAGCATCGGGCAGTTTATGATGGCAGGGGGTTGGGTCGTTGAACGGTTCGATGCCGTGAAATGGCTGTCGTGGATGCAGGGCCGATCGAAAACCAGGGCCTTCCTTATGGCTCTTCCCCTCTCCGTTTCCTTTATGTTTAAAGGGATTGCCAAAGGTTTCGGGGAATTTTACAGGAACAGGCCTGCACTGCTTTTCGCCTCGATCATGCTCCTGCACCTTATCGGGCTGATCTGGACTACCGACTTCAGTTATGCCCTGAAAGATTTACGTACAAAACTGCCGCTGATCCTGCTTCCATTGTTCATTTCGACATCCGGGCCCTTCGGTAAAAATGCCTTTTACCGGCTTATGTTTTTATTTGTCCTGGCCGTTCTGGTAAGGTCTCTTTTTAACACCTGGCTGATCACCACCCATCATTTCGTCGATATCCGTGAAGTATCCCATAACATATCGCATATCATATTCAGCCTGATGCTCTCGCTGAGCATCTACACCCTCGTCTTTCTTTTATTTAAAAAACATCTCATCACCCTTTGGCAGAAGGGGCTTCTATTCCTGGTCCTTGTATGGCTGTGCGTATACATTATCCGGTCGCAGTCATTCACCGGATTATCCATCACCCTGATCACCCTGATGATCATGGTTCCTGTCCTGATTTTTAAAACCAGGAAAAGATGGCTGCAGATAACCCTGGGTTTGGGAATCCTGATTGTCACCGCCGGGCTGTTCCTGGCGCTCAGGTCGGTAGTAAACGATTATTACCATGTGAACCCGACAGACTTCACAAAACTGGAAAAGACCACTTCACGTGGCAATCCTTACATCAACAACACCTATTCGAGACAAACCGAAAACGGGAATTACCTTTGGATATATATTCAGTGGGATGAACTGCGAACCACCTGGAACAGGCGCAGCCGGATACCGTTCGACAGCCTGAACCTCCGCTCGGGACCGATAGCCTATACCGTGGTCAGGTACCTTGCGTCCAAAGGGTGGAGAAAGGATGCAGATGCGGTTGAAAAACTGACACAGGAGGAGATCAGCGCCATAGAAAAGGGAGTTGCAAACCATATCTTTTTAAAGGAATACGGCGTCAGGGGCCGGATTTACGAGTTTATCTGGGGATACGACAATTACCGGGAAACGGGAAACCCAACCGGTTCCACACTGATGCAGCGGCTTGAATTCTGGAAGGCATCGGTTGGCATTATTAAGGACAACTGGCTCATCGGGGTTGGCACCGGGGATATGAACCTGGCATTCAGGGCGCAGTATGAAAAGATGAAGACAAAGCTGTCACCCGCCCAGCGATGGCGTTCGCATAACCAGTTCCTCTCCGTTTTCATTGGCTTCGGCATATTCGGGTTTATCTGGTTTTTGCTTGCCCTCCTCTGCCCGCCGCTGATGGTGCACCGTTATGGTGATTATTTTTTCATGGTTTTCCTGATAATAGGGCTTTCGTCGATGTTAACGGGCGACACCATTGAATCCCAGACCGGTGTTTCGTTCATCGCCCTCTTTTATTCATTGTTTCTCTTTGGCCGGAAGGAAAAGGAGGCTGTTTTTCAAAACGATATAATACCAGAAACTCATGCAGACAGCACCAGCCGATAAATGGATCATGATTGTCAACCCGAATGCAGGGGTGAAGAAGGGATCGAAGGACTGGCCTAAGATCCTGGAGATCCTTGAATCGGAAGGCGTTGATTTTGAGTACAGGCTTACCGAAAGCAGGGGGCATGCTGTCAGGATTGCCCATGATGCGATAGCGGCGGGAGAGAGGAACATTTGTGTAGTGGGCGGCGATGGTACCCTGAATGAGGTGCTGAATGGAATTATGACCGGCAGCGACGCCCCTTCATCGGCTGTCACACTGGGTATGATCCCAGTAGGCACGGGGAACGACTGGTGCCGCATGTTCGACATCCCGTTCGACTATTTAAAGGCCATCCGCCTGCTGAAACTGAAAAACACCTTCCTGCAGGATGCCGGCAAGGTGACCTATTTTCACAACGAGGAAAAGATGGTGCGCTATTTCATGAATGTTGCGGGAATGGGATACGATGCCCTGGTGGCTAAAAAAACCAACATGCTGAAGGAACAGGGAAAGGGAGGGCCGCTCACCTATATGTACTTTGTCTTTGCCAGCCTGTTCCAGTATAAGTTCATGGATGCCGTGATCGATGTTGACGGGAAGAATGCCTTTAAGGGTGAATTGTTTTCGATGAATGTCGGTATCTGCAAGTTCAACGGAGGCGGTATGATGCAGGTCCCTTTTGCCATACCCGACGACGGGTTGCTCGATGTCACCCTGATAAAGAAGACATCCAAGTGGATGGTGGTGCGCTATGCCCGGAAACTCTTCGATGGTTCCCTGGTTTCCCTGCCCATCGTTGATACTTACAAGGGTGAAAATATCCGGATCGGGTCGGCAGGGAAGATCTACCTGGAAACCGATGGAGAGTCGCTGGGGCACACCCCCTTCGTGTTTGAGATTCTGCCGCGGTGTGTGAAAATTGTTACGGGAAGGCAGGGGCCCCGGTCAGGGTGGTAGACCCCGTCAGGAAGCCGGGTCGAACCAGTCGCCCGAAGTTTTGATCAGGCTCATCAGCGCCTCCACGGCAAACTCCTCGCCGATGTTTTTTTCGACAACCTGCTGCCCCTTATATAGGTGGATCCTGCCTTTGCCGGCACCGACATACACGTAGTGGGCATCGGCCATCTCTCCCGGCCCATTGACGATACAACCAATCACCGCGATTTTAAGCCCC
>JBAXFZ010000209.1:0-7482 GCA_037139685.1 Bacteroidota bacterium | reverse complement strand
GGCGGGGTTACGGCGATGGTGATCGTCACCGGGAAAGGTTGGGCAAAAATCCGGCCCGGCTGGTGCATCATCGCCAGGAAAAGAATAATTGCTATGATTGACGACATGTTGCGTTTTTCCATGATCTTCTTATTTTAAAAGGTAAAAACGTAGCCAAGATCCCCCTTGAATTCGGTGAAGGCGGGGTTGACCCGGACCTTGCTGCTGCTGTTCTTTGTATAGAAAATACTGATCCTGAAATTATGATGGTTCCTGATCCGGTAATTGCCGGAAAAATTGGAATTGAAGGTGGTCCCGGCAGTTCCCCCGTTGTCGTTGCTTACCAGGGAGTTGTTCCAGTTCAGTGAAAGAGAACCCGAAAACAGGCTTTTTCCCACCCCGAAGTTCCCTCCGAACGACTTGCTGCCGGCCATTTTCGAATCAAGGGAGAGGTAAAGAGCACCGAAGGTAAATGACCATTGGTGCTTAAGCAGTCCGAGGATGTAATTCAGCTGCGTCGTTTGCGAGGTGAACTTTGTCATGCCAGCGGTGACCTTGTTTTTATCGGTGAAATTCGCCAGGTTGTAAACCACAAGGAACATATGGCTCATCACCTTGTTGATAAAGATGAGCCGTGGCGTAAGGGAGAAATTCTGCGTTGTATTGTAAACCCTGGTGGTGTCGGTCAGCGGGATCCTCCCTGATTTCTGGCTGATGCTGTAGTTGCTGTATGACCCGTCGATCCCGAATTTCTGTACCGGGTTCCATGAGATGTTCAGACTGCCTATGGTTCGCGATGAAGTGGCCCGTTTCGTCTTTTTCAGGTTGTCATTCTGTAACCCCAGGCTGCCTACAAGGACCAGCTTCCTTTTGAACAGAAAAAATGAGGGTGCTATGGTGAGATTCTGAACATCGTTGTTAAAGAAGTAGGCGCCCATCGACTGGTACTTCGGATCGATCCGCCGGTATTCCAGTTTAAGTCCCCAGGTTTTGCCTTTGTAATGAAGTGCTGAGCGCACGGCTGTGTAATATTCTGAAGATTGATTGATTGACAGGAATTTGTTCATGCTGCGAAGGGTCGGATCCTTTTCGATATCTGAAAACTGTTTTGCCCCGAGATTGGTGGTGTAAAGACTTACGGCGCCTTCAACTTCGAGAACCAGGTTTTTTACCAGGGTGAACCTTGAATTGATCCCCGTCACGATATTCTGTGCAGGGGTCCTCAGTGCTGTCGAGTCGTGTTGTGCCAGGGATGTGCTGTCGTCCTTGATATGCATGAAGACCAGGTCAAAGAAATTATTTTCCGATCCCACCCCGAGTTTGATTGCATACCCCCTGCGGGCATAATGCGGCAGCGTATCGGTTTGATAAATAGGACTTTCGGTCGTCTTCCGGTCGAACCGGCCATAGACGGCCCCGAACCGGAAATGTCCGGGGTTCAGTTCGACCCCGGCCCCAAAAAATGTATGCCCGGCAAGGGTAAAATTTGAGAAGGTCACATTCCGGTAGCCCAGGTGGACCGTGATCCATTTCCAGTGGGGACTCAGCCCGAACTGGTTAAACGGCTGGGAATAGTTTTTTTGCTTGTCGGACAGGGTGATCGAAAAGGGAAGTTCAATCCCGAAAATCGAGGCCGTGGCGTTTGCATTGAAAATAAAGGAGAAGGGCTTATTTCTTGCCGGAATGCCGCTTGCCCCGTAACCTATGAGATTGAGGCCGATATTGCCGTGAATGGTAAAGGGCTTCTGCCCTGCAATTTTGGCAAGGTCCTGTGCATCAAGGCTTCCTTCCAAGGAGAAGAGTGAAAGGAATATCAGCACCGTGAAGCAAAACCTTCGTGATACCCGATATTGTCTGATCTTTTCCATTTTCCTTATTGTTCATCCCGAAGGCACCGTATGCTGAGCCCGAAGTTCATCTGGGCGTAGGACACGAGGCCCGAGGCATTGTCATAACGCAGGGAAAACAACAGAGCCTCGCTGCTGCTGTAGGGAGATGAGCTCCACCATTTTCCAAAGGTGTTCAGTTCGCCGTAGATTCCCCCGAGGGGCCAGGGGAAGCGCTCGCCCCCCGGCAGTCCGGTAAAACCACTGCTGTTGTCGGCACCCGAATTCGGGGAACCCCAATGGGAAAGGCCCGCTTCCTTCAGCTTTCCCCCTGCCACCGACTCGCCACCCAGGAAATCGACCAGGGTGGTGAACTCACTGCCCGTCGGTATGTGCCACCCCGCAGGCGCAAGGTTCCCGTTGCTTACAGCATAAAAATTATACAGGGCACCATACTCTCCTGAGAAAGTGACCGGATCATTGTTGTACCAGCAGTAGGACGGCCAGATGGCGCCGATCCATGCAATACTGTCTGTGACCAGGGAAATGGGGTTTCCACTGCGGTAGGTTGTTGCCCGCAGGTTCTCCCGCATCCATACCTGTTTGCCAACCTGGACCATCCTGTAATGGTTGTTGTCCTGGTCGGTCATGGTTGAATCAATGGTGGTCACGCTGCAGGTGCTGCCGTAACCGGTGCCGTTCCTGTTGGTTGCAAATGCCCTTACATAGTATTTCGACTGTCCCCTCAATCCTTTCAGCGTCCCGGTGAAATCACCCGACCCATCGCCTGAAACCATGGTGTCGTTCCCGATGGTCGGGTTCTGGTTTGTCCTGCTCCAGCAAAAACCCCGCCTGGTGACGAAAGCGCCCTGGTCATTGGATACGCTTCCCGTGAAATCAACTGTCGTCAGAAGGATTTTGCTTCCGGTGCCGGTTGAAACAACCGCGACTGGCAGGACTACCGCGGGCTCTTCACTGTTTTTCTTTTTGCATCCCTGCAACAGGAGGGTTATTGCGAGGAACAGGATGGTGCCGGATCTTAATGCTGCCTTTTGCATGGGGAGGGAGGGTGTTTAAAAATGATTTATGGGAATTCACCTGCAGGCAAAAGTATTCCCTCATTTTCAATCCGGCAATAGGATAAAGATATGATTTTATAATCAGACCAGCCGCTCTTTAAGCGCCTTGATAACGGCTTCCGATTTGGAATTGACATGAAGTTTGTGGTAGATGCTGTTGATGTGCGAGCGCACGGTACCGATCGAAATGAAGCAGGCTTCAGCGATCATCTTGTAGCTGTCGCCATTGACCAGGCATTTCAGGATGTCGGTCTCCCGGGGGGAGAGGGCATATCCGTTGTTTTTTAATGTTCCTGTTTTAGAAAAGAATTCCATCACCATCCGGGCGATCTCGCCGGTCATCGGGGAGCCTCCATTGTAAAGATCGGTAATGGCCTCCAGGATCTGGATGGTTGTGGCTTTTTTCAGGAGATACCCGGTGGCGCCGGCGCACAGCGCATCGAATACCCGTTGCCGATCGTTAAAAACAGTAAAGATCAGGACATTGACCGAAGGGAATTTTTCCTTCACCAGGAGGGTCGCTTCGATCCCGGTGATTCCCGGCATGTCGATATCCATAACGATCACATCGGGCAGGAGGGATGAACAGTTCTGCAGGATTCCTGCACCTTCTTCAAAGGCCCCGGCCAGTTCCATATCCGGCGATCCCATGATAAGATGCGAAAGACTTTTCCTCAACGCTTCATTATCTTCATAAATGGCAACCTTTATCATCGGCCTTGGATTGGAATCAGATGCAATAATACGACAGGTGAATGGAACAATCAATCATATGTTCATATGGTATCCGCGACAGATTTCAGATTTCAGATTTCACTTAATGCACAAGGAAAAACAGAATTCAGAAAATATCTTTGGTCAACCTGATCAGGGTTCCTTTTCCTGGCGCAGAAACAATCTGGAGCAGGGCCTTGATTTTTACCGCCCGCTCCTGCATGTTCCGTAAGCCGTTGCGCGAGGTTTTCCCGGAAGGGTCAAATCCCTTGCCGTTATCCCTGATCTCCAACACAATACCGGGATGGTCTTCCCTGAAAAGGATATCCGCTCGCGTACACCCGGCGTATTTGACCAGGTTGTTGATCGCCTCCTTGGCAATCAGGTAGATGTTTCTCCTCACCTCCATCGGGATTTGAAGCGTGGCAAGTTTTTCAGGATAATCAAAGGAAAAACTGATCCCGGAAGCCTCAAAAAGCGGGATGGCAAATTCCCGGATGCGCAGTTCGAGATCCTGGAATTTATCATTTTTCGGATTGACCGTCCAGATGATATCATCGATCCGTTCCATCATACTGCGTGAATTGGCCCCTATCTCCGCCAGCATTTCAGCTGGTTTCGGGTCCTTGACCTGGATGGATAGTATTTCGCTCAGGATCGAAATACTGCTCAGGGTTGAACTGACATCATCATGAAGATCGGTTGCGATGCGGGTCCTCATTCGTTCAAGCTTCAGGGCGTGGTTCAGCCGGTTCCGGTAATAACCAAAGGTAAGCAGGAACAGCAAAAGGAAGGAGAGCAGGATAAACCACCAGGTTCTCCAGAAAAACGGGTGAATGGTGAAGCGGATAGAATCTTTCCCGTCATGCCATGCCTGTCCGTCGGAAGCGCTGATATAAAATTCATATTCACCCGGGGGCAGGTTGGTATACCGGGCCTCCTTGGCAGATTCAGCCTGAACCCAGTCATTTTCATATCCTGCTAGCCTGTAACGGTAACGGATGTGCCCGGGAGGATGAAAACAGATGGCAGCAAAGTGAAAGGTGAAATTGTTCTGATCGGCTGTAAAGTTCAGGCTGGCTGAAATATTGACTGGGTTTATTTTCCCGTTGATCTCCATGGATTCAAAAACCAGGTTGAACGACTTCTCCCCAATATTGCTGATATCTTTGATATTCCTGGTTTCAAATCCCGTTGAGTCTCCAATATAAATGTTTCCTGACGGGTCGACATATATTTTTGCAGCATTGTCGGGAAATTCGTGAAGTCCGTTTTGGTTATCGATGATCCTGAAGCGCTCCTGGTAGGGATCAACATTCAGCAATCCATTGTTAGGGACCCACAGCATTTGCTTTGGGTCCCTGGTAATCCAGCCGGTCGACGGGTCATTCATCCCGTTGCCCGGATGAAACAACCTGATACCGAATGAGCCGTTTCGACGGGGTTCCACCCTGACCAGCCCCCCGTAATCAAAAGCAAGCCAAATCCTGCCAAGCGAATCTCTTGCAATTCCGTTGACCCACCTTTTATTCATACCGTACTTGTGCAGGGTATCCAGAAGGGAGTTGTCGAAGCGGTTTTTTGAAGGATCGAAGATGCTGATACCCATCCGGCAACCAAACCAGATACGGCCAAACCGGTCTTTTTCGATCGTGGTAAAATGGGTCCCGTTGATCAGCGAATGCGGATCTGAAGGATTATTTTTGAAGTAATCGGCTTTCTTCCGGCCGGCATCAACCCGGATGACTCCGTCATACCGCGTTCCTACCCATAAATTGCCATGGTCGTCCTCCAGTAATCCATAAACGACAGGGGATTCGGGTAACTGCAGGAATCTTCCATCGGGGGTCCGGAACATCCTTACCCGGTTGGATTTCGGATCATAATAACAGAGCCCCTCACGGGTGCTTATCCACAGGCTCCCGTGAGAATCTTTGAGAAACCCTGTAACGGATAGCCCTACCTCAGGGAGCGGAAAATCACACGAAAGCAGTTCCCACGACTTCGCATTGCAATTGAATACAGGCAAGCCCTTGCAATGATATGCCCCGGCAAACAACCGGCCACTTCCTTCATCTTTGAAAAAATCACTGATCCACCAGAATTTGTAGGGAACTCTTACCTGGGTGAACGAAAAGTAATCCCTGTTTACAATATCGATTCCGTAACCCCAAACCCATAGATCATGATGATCGTTAAACCAGGACAGTCCCAGTTTATTACCCGGGAAGATTGACCTCGGGTTTGCCGGGTTGCTTTTATAAAAGCTGAACTCCTTTGTCTTTTTATTGAACAAGCCCAGTCCCAGCTCATCTGAGACAAACCAGATTGTTTCCGCATCCCCGGGCAGGATCGATAAAATGGTTATTTTCACCCGTGCCGGTGAATACGCTTTCCAGCTTTCCGATTTAAGATCGAAACAACCCAACCCGACTCCCCATCCGCAAACCCAGAGAAGACCTGATGAATCCGCCCACATCTCCCTGATCATTTTTTCGGCAGCCGGGGGCCCGTAATACAGGGCGTCGATGACCCTTTTTTTCTTGTCAAACCTGAACAGGCCATCGTTGGTTCCCAGCAGCAGCTTATCAGGATCCCTGGGATCGGCTGTGATACAGCTGATCACATTCATGTAATAGTCATCCTGCTCCGGTTTTGTCCCCTTGTTGAACTGGGTGAGGGTAAAATGTTCCGGGCTTCCCCTGCTGGTGCCGACAATTCCATCGGCTGTGGCAATCCAGATTGTTCCATCCTTTTCTTCAAAAAAAGAGTTGACCCTTCTGACCGGGAAGTTCCCCTCCCTCTTATCATCAAACGGGTAATTTTTAAATGCATGGATATGCGGATCAAACAGGCTGATCCCGTTCCCCGTACCAATCCAGATGAGGGAGTCCTTCGACTGGTGCAGCGCGTAGATGCTGTTGTCAACAAGCGAGGAGCTGTCGCCTGGTACCGCACTGAAAACCTTCATATCCTGCCCGTCATAACGCACCAGCCCGTTGGTCGTGCCGATCCAGATATATCCGCTGAAATCCTGGATGGCACAAAAGATGATGTTTGAAGGAAGCCCGCTGGTTTTATCAAGATGATCGAAATAAAGGTCCTTCATGCCATTCAAGGCGGTGCCCTGTGCCCACGTATGGGGCACAACAGCCATAAAAAGGCAGGCGAAACAGAACCGGGCCAAAGCAGGTTTAACCATTTAAAGCAACAAGGAATCACAATGATAGTAATTTTGTCCGAATGGAGCAAAAACATATACAAAGAGAGGCTGCATCCTGGTCCGGACAAAACTGATCTCCTGAACTGAAATTACAAGATCGGCAATTGCCTGAACTGATCTGAAGTCAGAAAATATGTTCTTCGGGGTAACTGTTTTCAGATTTAATTTAAGGTCACCACCACCACCACACCCCTCTTTTTTATCCTTGACTTCCACCCACAGAAGATGTATCTTTAAGCAGTATTTCAGCAGATTAAACTGCTTTTTATATGAAAAAGGCATTTCTGTTCATCTTTGTTTTCCTTGTCAATTCAACTGCCATGCCACAAGCGTTCGGATGGAATGAATTGGGAAAAATTAACACCTCAGACAAGATCAGTTCGCTATGCAGCGACGGAGCGGGTGATATTTCGGCGGCAGTGGTTGCCTTTGGCAGTACATATCATGTAAGTCACTGGGACGGCGTTCGCTGGGAAAAACTCGGCAACCGGGATTTTGCAGGGTTCTGGACAGGGACCGTCCGGAGCAATCTTTGTGTCGAGAATATAGGGTATGTGTATGCCCCTTATTTCATAGAAGCCGATACTTCATGGCATATCGCACGATTCCTTGCCGTGTCGTGGGAAACCCTTCCACCGGTCAGGATTCCGGGCCAGATCTT